>JBDOOJ010000002.1:0-21919 GCA_039830885.1 Cycloclasticus sp. | reverse complement strand
GGGGTGATTGGCTTGATGAGTTGGAAAAACACTATCAAGTTATTCGAATTGACTTGCCTGGGCAGGGAGAGCGTGTTTTTGAGCAGGCATGGACAATGGACGAGTTGGTCGACGTAATGGCAGAAAAGTTACCTGCTCATTGTTATGTGTTGGGCTGGTCGCTGGGCGGCATGGTGGGTTTGGCTTTTGCAAGCAAATATGCAAGTAAGGTTAATGGGTTGATTATGTTGGCAAGTTCGGCAAAATTTGTGCAGTCGGCAACGTGGCAACGTGCTCAACAGGTAGGTATTATGAATACGTTTTCAGAAGGTTTACTTGAGAGTCCTTTAGCAACACTGAAGCGATTTGTTATGTTGCAAACTCAAGGTTTGGCCAGTCCAAGAAAAATCAGCGGCATCTTAAAAAAGAGCTTGTGCAAGGTAGATATAAATCAGCAAGCCGCGTTAGCCTCTGGGTTAGCTGTGTTGCAGCACGCTGATTTACGTGAGCAATTGACGGCTTTGCGATGCCCGTTGTTAATGTTGATGGGAGATAAGGATCAACTGATACCGGCAGGCGTCGGCTTGGATTCAGTTAAATATAACAAGCATATTGATTTACATCTTATTCAAGGTGCGTCACATGTGCCGTTTTTGTCACATAAAGATGAAGTAACGGAACGAGTTCTCGCGTTTATTCAGGATAAGGCTTGCGCGTAATGGTTGCGTTTAACAAAGAAACTGTCCAGCAGTCTTTTGATGGGGTATCAAAGCATTATGATCTGTACACCTCGATGCAGCGAACGATTGGTAATCGCCTGCTTGCTTTCCAACAGCAAGAACCGCTGGGAAATGTGTTGGATATAGGTGCGGGTACGGGGTATTTAACGAGAAAACTTAGCCAGTTTCAACGTGTTGAAAGTCTATATGCTTTAGATATTGCACTGGGTATGCTAATACAAACAGGCCAACATATGGCGAGTAGGGAGTTGAATGGTTCTATTTGCGCAGATGCCGAAAGCCTGGCGATAAAGGACAAGAGCTTGAACGCTGTTTATTCTAATGTGGCTTATCAGTGGTGTTCAAACTTAAGTTTGGCATTTAAAGAGGCGTTTAGGGTATTGAAAAAAGATGGTGCGTTTGTATTTAGCACGTTTGGGCCAAATACATTACGAGAGTTGAAGGCGTCGTGGTCTGTAGCAGATGATGCTGTTCATGTTAATGAGTTTGTGGTGATTGATGAGATAAAAAAGGCATTGGAATTAGCTGAGTTTAGACATGTACGGGTGGTTAGCGAAGATATTGTTATGTATTACGAGTCGCCAAAAGAACTGATGCTGAGTTTGAAGGGCATGGGTGCGCATAATATAAACCAAGGGCGGAATCAAGGTTTAACGGGCGTTACGGCGTATAAAACCATGTTGAACGACTATGAACGTTTGCGATCAAAAAAAGGTATTCCAGCCACGTTTCAGGCTGTTTATGTTGAGGCGCTGCGTTAAGCTCTCGTAGAGAATCATGGCAAACGGCTTTTTCATAACAGGGACTGATACCAGCGTAGGCAAAACCTATGTAACAACGCAAATAATTAAAGCGTTTCGTCAGCGAGACTATTCAGTGTCAGGCTTTAAGCCTGTCGCATCGGGTGGTGTTTGGGCCGATGACCGATTAGAGAATGAAGATGCGCAACGCATGATGCGTGAGTCAAATGTAGATTTGCCCTATAGCACAGTTAACCCCTATTGTTTTGAACCGGCCATAGCGCCACACCTTGCAGCACAAGAAAATGGAGTAGAAATTAATACGTCACGCATCCAATCGGCGTATGCAGAGCATGTGTCTGCGGCTGATGTCATTATTGTTGAGGGGGCAGGCGGCTGGAAAGTGCCATTAGGTGGCCACTTGGGCTTCGATGACGTGGCGTTGGCGTTGGGGTTGCCTGTGATATTAGTTGTCGGGCTTAAATTAGGCTGTATTAACCATGCGTTATTGTCAGAAGCAGCTATTCTTCATAAGAAATGTCGAATAGTAGGTTGGGTTGCTAATAACCTTAACGTAAAGTTTGGGGAGGCGAAGGAAAACATGTTGGCGTTGCAAGAAAGGATGGAGACGCCATGTATCGGTTACTTTGAACATCAGTCAATAAAAAAAATTAGTGAATTAAGGCAAGAAAATATAACTAAGCTGCTTGATTATTTGGTCAAATTTCGTTAAATTGCACGGGCAAATACCTTGGGTCTGAATGGGTCGTGAAATGGTAGATTATGGTAATGGAGAATCAGGGCGGCGATACGTTGTATTAATGCCTAACTCGTCGTTATCGTTTCGCCAAGCTGTACTGTTTTTTGTTGGAATTTCTACTGTTTCACTAACAATTGCATTGCTGTTGTATTTTATGGGTTTGTGGTTGGTGTTACCTTTTTCAGGTTTAGAGTTGTTGGTCTTAGGGTATTGCTTGTTGTTAACGTTGAAAAAATGTGGCGTACAAGAAGTAATCACCATAACCGACAAAGTAATACGTGTAGAACGCGGCTTGCACAAGGTTGAAGAAAAAAGAGAATTACCGCTAGGTTGGGTTCGGGTTGAGCTAGAAAAGCCGAAATATAGAGGGCATGCAACAAGCTTGATTATTAAATCACACGGTAAAAGAATTGAAGTCGGGCGCTTTTTAGTTGAAAGCGAACGAAAAAATTTGGCAAAACAGCTAAAGAAAATGCTGATAGCGCCATCGTTTAGTTAGTTTGAAAGTAAAAAATAAGGGAGACTGTTTCTGTGAATAAACTAAAGCAACTTTTCGCTAGTGGCGCGGTATTGACTTTTATGTCAAGCGTTGCACACGCGGAGTATGGGCTGAACATGCCGGTAGGGGTGACTGAGACGAGCCGACAGGTTTATGACTTGCATATGTTAATCCTGTGGGTTTGTGTTGCTATCGGTGTGGTTGTATTTGGGGCCATGATTTACTCAATGATATATCATCGTAAATCTCGAGGTGCTGTTGCATCTCAGTTCCATGAAAGCATGACGGCTGAATTAGTTTGGACAGTTATTCCATTTGTCATCTTAGTCGTGATGGCGATTCCTGCCACGACAGTTTTAATTGATATGCACGATACGTCGGAAGCAGATATGACCGTTAAAGTGACCGGTTACCAGTGGAAATGGGGTTATGAATACATTGGTGAAGACGTTTCTTTCTTCAGTTCGTTGGATGCTAAAAGCAACGAGGCACGTCAAGTAGGCTCAGATATCGATCCTGCAACGGTTGAAAATTACTTGTTAGATGTGGATCATCCTTTAGTGCTTCCCGTCGGCAAAAAAGTTCGCGTATTATTAACCGCAGCGGATGTTATTCACGCGTGGTGGGTGCCTGATTTTGGTTGGAAAAAAGATGCAGTACCTGGCTTTATTAATGAAGCGTGGGTAAGAGTGGATGAGCCAGGTATTTACCGTGGGCAATGTGCTGAGTTGTGTGGTCGAGACCATGGGTTTATGCCAATTGTAGTCGTGGTGAAAACTGTTGCAGACTACGAAATATGGCTAGCAGAACAAAAAGGTGCAGCAGCATCTGCCAAGTTAGCGGCGATTGAAGATTTGGATCCCCGTGAGCTTAAGCAAAAAGGTAAAAAGGTTTATCGTGCAAATTGTGTGGCTTGTCACCAGAAAAAAGGTGAAGGCATCCCGGGTGTTTTCCCAGCAATTACTGGAAGCGCTATCGCAACAGGCGATATCAATAGCCATATCAACATGGTAATGAACGGCAAAACAGGTACAGCAATGGCTGGCTTTAAAGATCAACTAAGCGACGTGGAGTTGGCTGCAGTTGTTACCTACCAACGTAATTCATTAGGCAATAAAGTAGGCGATGCTGTTCAGCCTGCCGCTATTGCTGCATTAAGATAATCAGGAGATTTAGATAATGACGACTGTTACAGATACACATGACGATCATCACGATCACGGTCCTGCAAAAGGCCTGATGCGTTGGGTTACGACGACTAACCATAAAGATATTGGTACGCTTTACTTATTATTCTCACTGGTTATGTTTATGGTGGGTGGCGCAATGGCGATGATCATTCGTCTTGAGCTATTTCAGCCCGGTCTTCAATTTATAGACCCCGGTTTCTTTAACCAATTGACCACGGTTCATGCCTTAGTAATGATTTTTGGTGCAGTTATGCCGGCTTTTGTTGGCTTAGCTAACTGGATGTTACCTATTATGATTGGTGGGCCAGATATGGCGTTACCAAGAATGAATAACTGGAGCTTCTGGATTCTTCCATTTGCATTTGCCATGTTGTTAGGTACGTTCTTTATGGACGGTGGTGCGCCTGCAGGTGGTTGGACAATTTATCCTCCGCTTGTATTACAAGGTGGTAACGGCTTTCCATTCATGATTTTCGCTATTCATATGATGGGCATTTCATCTGTAATGGGTGCGATCAACGTGATTGTTACGATCCTTAATATGCGTGCGCCCGGCATGACATTAATGAAAATGCCTTTGTTCGTATGGACATGGTTCATTACAGCGTACTTGTTGATTGCCGTAATGCCGGTGCTAGCGGGTGCGGTTACCATGCTATTAACGGACAAGTTCTTCGATACAACATTCTTTAACGCTGCCGGTGGTGGCGATCCAGTCTTGTTCCAGCACATTTTCTGGTTCTTCGGACACCCTGAAGTGTATATTTTGATTTTGCCAGCGTTTGGTATCGTGTCTCAAATTATCCCAACGTTTGCGCGTAAGCCACTGTTTGGCTATAGCTCGATGGTATACGCGACGTCTTCCATCGCGTTCTTATCCTTTATCGTTTGGGCGCATCACATGTTTACAGTGGGTATGCCGCTACAAGGCGAATTATTCTTCATGTATGCAACGATGTTGATTGCGGTGCCGACCGGTGTAAAAGTATTTAACTGGATTTCCACCATGTGGAAGGGCTCAATGACATTTGAAACACCGATGTTATTCTCAATTGGTTTTGTGATTATGTTTACGATTGGTGGGTTTTCGGGTTTGATGCTTGCGATTGCGCCGGCAGATTTCCAATACCATGATACGTATTTTGTTGTAGCGCATTTCCATTATGTATTGGTGACGGGTGCGATTTACGCCATTATGGCATCAGTTTATTATTGGATACCTAAGTGGACAGGGAATATGTACAACGAGAAAATGGGCCAGTGGCATTTCTGGATTTCGACTGTGTCAGTAAACGTCTTGTTCTTCCCGCAGCATTTCTTAGGACTTGCAGGTATGCCACGTCGTATTCCTGATTATTCTGTGCAATTTGCAGAATTCAATATGTGGTCAAGTATTGGTGGTTTTGTATTTGGCCTATCACAAGTGTTCTTCTGCTACATTGTTTACAAAACAATTAAAGGTGGCGAGAAAGCGACTGATCAAGTGTGGGAAGGTGCGGAAGGTTTAGAGTGGACACTGCCATCGCCTCCCCCTTATCACAGTTTTACGACGGCACCAGAAATTAAATAAATATAATGTGCGCCCACTAAAGTGGGCGCATAATGAACTTAAATAAGTAATCAAAAAAGAAATAATATAATAGCCGTGGTGATTTTAGTTGGAGTTGCTACTTCATTTTATATAGGGTCATTTATATTTTTAACAAATAAATAGTGTGTTGATTGGACGCACTTTAAGAATAAATAATTGGGATAGGTAAATTTATGTCTTCAGAATCAGAAAACGCGTATTTCATTCCACATGATGCCAAATGGCCTATTGTAGGATCGATTGGACTTACGTTGTTGCTAGGTGGCTTTGCTAACCAGCTCAACGGTTCTACATCAGCAACAAACGTCATGATTGTGGGTTTCTTAGTCTTGGTTTATATGATGTTCGGTTGGTTTGGAGAAGTGATTGATGAGAGCGAATCAGGCACATATGGACAGAGTGAAGATGCTTCATTTCGTATGGGAATGATTTGGTTTATTTTCTCGGAAGTTATGTTTTTCGCAGCGTTTTTCGGTGCGTTATATTACATACGTGTATTCTCAGTGCCTTGGTTAGCAGGCGATGGTTCTGGTGCGTCTACTAACGAATTCCTTTGGAGTAATTTTGAGGCGATTTGGCCTACAAATGGTCCTGGAGATATTGGCGGTGAATATAAGAAAATGGGCGCATGGGGATTGCCAGCAATCAATACGTTATTGCTATTAACGAGTGGTGTTACGTGCACATGGGCGCATTGGGGCTTGGTTGCTAATAAACGTAAACAATTAATCATTGGTTTAGCGTTGACAGTAACGCTAGGATTTATATTTGTGGGTTTACAGGTTTTAGAATATAGCCATGGTTACCACGAGCTTAATTTAAAACTGGGTACAGGCGTTTATGGCTCAACCTTTTATATGCTGACAGGTTTCCACGGCTTTCATGTAACGGTTGGTGCTATTATGCTGACGGTGATGTTGTTCCGTAGCATAAAGGGCCACTTCACACCTGAAAATCATTTTGCTTTTGAAGCGGCTGCATGGTACTGGCATTTCGTTGATGTTGTGTGGTTAGGCTTGTTTATATTTGTTTACTGGTTGTAACAAACATTTGAGAATAAAAAAGGCGCTACGTAGTAGCGCCTTTTTTATTCCTTTAAAGCATCAAAACCGAGCAGTTAGAACAGCATATTAAGGAACGTTTATCTATCTAAATCAGGGTTAGAAATGGCTTGTTCAGCAGGTGTTTCTACAGGGACTAACCCATGCGGTTGAATAATACCCAAGTATGAAGCGAAGAGTAGAGAAACAAATAAAGTTAAAGAAAGGCCAACACGAATAGCTAGAGATTTAACGACTTGCTTTGGCGTCGATTCTCTTTTCGATAGATGGTAGAACGCTTTAAAAAGATTGTAGATAATCACGCATAACGTGAAAACAACGAGGTATTTAATTAATGGGGGCATAAGGTAAGTCTCATTTGAGATTGAGTGTTTCTATTTGAATGAAAAAGCGATGACGTGTTGATTAATGCAATTTAAAGCAAATGTATTTTTAAGTTTGTTAGCTATTTTAGTCCTTTGGTTGTTGCTTAGTCTAGGCAATTGGCAACTTGATCGGGCTCAGGAAAAACAAAACTTATTAGATTTACAAAGCAGTCGGATGAATTTAAATCCTACGCCATTGTCTACGGTTGATTTGGGGCAAGATAACCTGCGTTATTTGCCGGTTAGGGTAAGTGGCAAGTTAGATGGTCAACAACAAATACTTATTGATAATCAGGTAAAACACGGCTTAACAGGGTATTTCGTACTGACGCCATTGAAACTAAGTGATGGCAATGCAATTTTATTAAATAGAGGCTGGGTGCCGTTAGGTGATAATAGAAGTGTGTTGCCTGACATTCAGACCGACGTGGTCGATATATCTGTCATTGGAATATTAGATCACTTCCCAAGTGTAGGGATCAAACTGGAAGGAGCGGACGTGCTATCTGCTAATTGGCCTGCTGTTACCCAGGTGATTGATATTAAGAATGTCGCAGAACGGCTTGGATATAAGGTGCTGCCATATCAGCTGTTGTTAAACAGTCATGAGCCTAATGGTTATGATCGTGATTGGGTGCCGATGAGAATGGGACCCGAAAAACATCATGGCTATGCATTCCAGTGGTTTGCCCTATCAGTTACTTGGGTAATTATTTATTTAGTACTAACAATTAAACTAACACGAAGAAAAGAATGAACGCATTAACTAAAAACAGATTGAAATTAGTCTTCATCGCAACACTATTTTCCCTTCCGGTAATTACGGCATGGACTGTGTACATGAATCCTCAGTTATTAGAGGGAGTAAAAACTAAAAATAATGGTGAGTTAGTTTCACCAGCCATTCCTTCAGAATTAAGCGAATTGGTTGAGGGTGGGGCAGGCATCGACATGGGGCACTTGAAGGGGCGATGGGTCTTATTGCATATTGATTTAGATGGCAAGTGCTCTCAGGCGTGCGAAAAATCGGTGCATATATTAGGTCAACTCAAAGTGTTGTTGAACAAGGATTCTAAACGTTTCAAAAGGGTATACCTTGCCAAGACAACAGAAAAGGTTAATGTGCTGCTACTCAATGATACCGACCTCACCGTTTATTCGTGGAGCACAGAACATATTGAAAAACTTAGCGAATTAGTTGAAGGGCTGATTGATGGCGATATGTTGTTACTGGATCCTTTAGGAAATATCATGATGAAGTACAAAGAAAATGCGGACCCGTACGGTGTACAAAAAGATTTAAAACTCTTGTTTAAAGCATCGCAGATAGGATAGTACAGTGTTTAGGAACTTAACTATATTGGCTACCTTGTTGACTTTAATTGTCGTGGTGTTAGGTGCGTATGTGCGCTTATCAGACGCAGGGCTTGGTTGTCCAGATTGGCCAGGTTGTTATGGCAGCTTAATATTAGACGAGTCGCAAGAAGGGATTGAACACGCAGCAAAAAATTATGATCGGCCGCTAGAAGCCTCCAAAGCTTGGAAAGAGATGATTCATCGTTATTTCGCTAGTACCTTGGGGTTGGTTATTTTGATACTGACTTTTATGGCTTGGCGAAAGCCTGAGTTGGGCCAACGTGGATTAACAACATCACTGTCCTTGTTGGTGATGTTTCAAGGTGCCTTGGGTATGTGGACAGTAACGTTATTAGTTAAGCCAGTGATTGTTATGAGCCATTTGCTGGGGGGATTAGCCACACTCAGCCTTTTGTTGTTACTGTTGTTACGGGTAAGGAATAAACGACTTGCCAATGAAAATAACACCGGATGTGTTAAATCGTTAGCATCGATAGCGATGGTCGTGCTGGTCGTTCAAATAGCGTTAGGCGGTTGGACAAGCACCAATTACGCCGCATTAGCATGCCCAGACTTTCCGACTTGTTATGGTGACGTATGGAACCCTGACGTCGATTATAAAGAAGGTTTTGTTTTGTGGCGCGGGCTTGGCGTTGATTACGAATTTGGCGTGCTCAGCAATGAAGCGCGGGCGGCGATTCATTGGGTACATCGTATAGGTGCGCTGGTGACAACGGCAGTACTCGGCTTATTGGCTATTTTCCTCATCAGGTTAAATGCGTTAAAAGAATCACTCATGATGCTAGGGTTGCTAGTGACGCAAGTAGGTTTAGGCATATTTAATGTTTTGCTAAATTTGCCACTGCACGTAGCAGTAGCGCATAATGCAATTGCAGCCGTTCTACTACTTAGTTTGGTTTATATAAACTTCAGACTTAACAACGAATAATTTAAAAGGTTCTATTTTGACTGAACAAACCATTAATAACCCAACAAACGGCATAGGCTGGAAAAGTTACTACGAATTATGTAAGCCTAAAGTCGTCATGTTGATTATATTTACCGCTGTAGTGGGGATGTTTTTAGCGGTACCAGGCATGGTGCCTTGGCAACCATTAGTATTTGGAACAATAGGGATTGGTTTAGCAGCTTCTTCTGCAGCGGCTATTAATCATTATTTGGATCAGAAGTACGACGCAAAAATGGCACGTACGAGAGGCCGACCCTTACCGCATGGTGATTTAAATGGCGCGCAAGTATTAGGTTTCGCATTTACCATAGGCGCTATCGCAATGCTTGTGTTGACGTTCTTAGTCAATGAATTGACCGCTTTTCTTACGTTCCTTTCTTTAATTGGATATGCCGTTGTTTATACGGTTTATTTAAAACATGCGACGCCACAGAATATTGTTATTGGTGGCGCAGCGGGCGCGGCACCTCCTGTGCTGGGCTGGTGTGCAGTAACGGCAACAGTTGACCCACATGCTTTGTTGTTGTTTCTAATTATCTTCATTTGGACACCCCCACATTTTTGGGCATTAGCGGTGGCGCGCAGAGAAGAATACGCAAAAGCAGATATTCCTATGTTGCCTGTGACTCATGGCGCTGAATTCACGCGTTTACAAATTGTTCTTTATACCGTGTTGTTAATCGTAGTGAGCTTGTTGCCATTCTTAACGGGCATGAGCGGGTACTTGTACTTGGCATTCGCTATTGGATTGGGTTTTTGGTTTCTTTATTACGCCATTTTATTAAAGAAAACAGCCGACGATGTTGTTGCCATGAAGGCGTTTAGAGTATCCATTTATTATCTAATGATTATCTTTGCGGTCTTATTAATAGATCACTATATCTAATATGACTTTTCGCATTCTAGTGCTGGTTTTTTCGGTGTGCATGGTTGGTTTGTCGTACGCGAATGAATTTACTGCGGGGCGCGATAAAAACAGTGTACAAGCCGTTCAGTCGCTAGAGGCATATGCTAAATATAAAATGGCACAGTACGGTGTAGCACATGAAATTTGGTTAATGCTAGCCGAAAAAAACAACACTTCTGCGTTGATTAACTTAGCAAACATGTATGAGCAAGGGCAAGGTGTAGAACGTGACCTTAAGCAATCCATTGTTTGGCTAAGAAAAGCAGCTGAGCTTAAAGATTCACGTGGTGAGTACCAGCTCGCGATGGCCTATGAGAAAGGGATGGGCGTTGATAGAGACTTGCACCAAGCTGCATTCTGGTTAGAGAAAGCGGCGAAGCAGGGCGATGCAACGGCGCAGTTTGAATTTGGTGTTATGTTAGCGACTAACTACGGTGAAGGCTTAATGACAAGCTCAAAAGATCAGCGTACGGCCGCCGTGGATTGGTTAACAAAAGCAGAGGCTAATGGCGTTGAGGATGCCAAAGAGTTTTTGACGTTGCTACTCAATATGATGTGAGTTCCAACAGTGATGGATACCGTAAGATGAAAGCTGTTGAACCGAGTAATAAAATATCAAAAATGATGGTTTCATTAGCGTGGATAGCTTTTTTAGCCATGCTGGTGATAGGTTTTGATCGATACCTCGGGCATCAAGAAAATCCTAATGAGCGTCCAGATGTAATTTATGCATCTGATGGTGCGGCAGAAGTTATTTTAAAACAAAACCGCCAAGGGCATTATATAGCCGATGGTAAGCTGAATGGGCATTGGGCAACGTTTGTACTCGATACCGGCGCAACAAATATCAGCATCCCTGCAGAAGTTGCTGATGAAATGGGTATAACGGAAGGGCGGCCTGAAAGAACACGAACAGCCAATGGTGATATTGTTGTTTATCGCGTGATATTAGAGTCAGTGTCGCTTGGGGCAATTGAACTGAAGAACGTTACCGCCCATATCAATCCTCACATGAATGGTAAGGCTGTTTTGTTGGGCATGAGCTTTCTCAAGCACGTTGAGATGGCACAAAAGGGCAAACAGATGACCTTGCGTCTGAAGGCCAAATAATCAGCAGGCGCGGCCGCTCGCTAAGCCGGGTTGAATTCTAAGAGCTCTTGTTTTACCTTGTTCATCGCATTTTTTTCAAGCTGACGTATGCGCTCAGCAGAGACTTGGTATTTAGCAGCGAGTTGATGCAAGGTTGATTTTTTTTCGCTTAACCAACGCTCAGATAAAATAGCGCGGCTACGTTCGTCAAGATTAGCTAAAGCGATTTGTAGTTGTGTGGAATTGTGTGCTTTTTCATTATGCGTCTCAACAACACTCGCCGGGTCGTGTTCTTCGTTGGTCACAAAGCTGGCTGGTGTGTAAACGACTTCATCTGATTCGGTGTTGTCATCTTGATGACCATCAAACGCCATATCAAAGTTACTCAGGCGTTTTTCCATTTCGTACACGGCGGATTTATCAACCCCTAAGTCATTGGCGATAGCGTCGGCTTCGTTTTCATTTAACCAAGCTAAGTTCTTTTTATGCTTTCTTAAATTAAAGAACAGTTTGCGTTGCGCTTTGGTCGTGGCGATTTTTACAATGCGCCAGTTTTTAATCACAAATTCATGAATTTCAGATTTAATCCAGTGCACGGCATAAGATACAAGGCGAACGCCCATATCTGGGTCGAAACGTTTAACCGCCTTCATCAAGCCGATACTGCCTTCTTGGATAAGGTCTGGGAGTGCCAGGCCATAACCGCTGTAACTTCTAGCAATGTGAATCACATACCGCATATGAGATAAAACGAGCGTGCGCGCAGCTTCTAGGTCATTGTTGTCACGTAAACGTGCGGCCAGTTCTCTTTCTTGTTCTACCGTTAAAGCAGGCGCAGAAGAAACAGATGCAATGTAGGCATCTAAAGATCCAGCTGATAAATGAGTAGGTAGTGCTAACGCATGTGTCATAGTATCCCTCGCAATTGTGGTGCTAACGCATTTAGCACTCACAATATAAGACTGCTAATTATAACAATAGTTCAGTTTATAAGGCAATTCTAAGGTGGAAACGAGATTCTTGGCGTTAGCTTTCTAATTCAGATAAATAGCGGCTGACGACGATCCAAGAACCAATAATGCCAAGTGAAATTGAAAATGTTATCCACAAAACTGCGTGAGTAAAAGGCATGTAGTTAAGGTTGAATGAACTGCTATACAGAGAGGCCAAGGAACTAGTCGGCCCGTCTATCAGCCACACAGATAAATTAACCAATAAGCAGGCTACGATGCCGCCAAGAAAACCGTACCAAAAACCGCTGTATAAAAAAGGGCGCATGATAAATGAGCGTGTTGCGCCAACGAGACGAGTGATGTCAATTTCATCACGGCGATTTTGCAGTTCCAATCGTATGGTGTTACTAACAATAAGTAGCACGGCAAAACCCAGCAATATGGTGATGATGCTGACCCCGCGTTGGGCAATATTGAGTATGCCATTAAGGCGATCAAGCCAACCCATGTCCATTTGGACGAGCTGAATATCAGGCTGTTTTTTAAGCTCAGCAACCAGCAGAGTTAAGCTTGCTTGATTATTGATACTGGCAATGGGTGTTATTTGAATTACGTGTGGTAGCGGGTTGTCGGTTAATGCGCTGATAGCAGAGCCAAAGCCGCTGTATTGGCGGAATTCTTCAAGCGCTGCTTGCTTATCAATGAGCACCGTTTGAGAGACGTTGCTGTCTTGTTGTAACAAGGTTGATAATTCCGTGGCGCGTTGCAGTGTCACCGATTGGTTAAGAAACACTGAAATATTATTGTTCAGGTCAATTTGGCCACTGACAGATTGCAAATTATTAATTGATACCAGCAAGCCTGATGGCAGTGATAAGGTGATGGCGATAACGCTGACGGTCATCATGAAATTAAACGGCGCTCTGGAGAAACGACCTAAGCTGGCAAAAAAGGTGTGCAAATGAATCAGCAGGTAAGCTCGAAAGCTAAAATTGCGTAAGGGTTTTTGGATGTTGCTGCGACGTCTAGCCATGGTTATCGACCATTTCCCCTTGAGACAATCTCAATGTTCGGTATCCCATCCGTTGAATTAATGACGCGTCATGACTGGCAATCAATACCGTTACGCCCACTTGATTGAACTGTTCAAACAAATGCATAATCTCTTCAGATAACTCAGGGTCAAGGTTGCCGGTTGGTTCATCGGCTAGAATCATCGGCGGCCTGTTAACCACAGCGCGTGCAATGCCGATGCGTTGCTGTTCGCCACCAGAGAGGGTAATCGGATAACGTTGCTCTTTACCTAACAGACCAACTTTATCTAAGGCCGCGCGTACCCGGCGTTTAATATCATGTCGATCAAGCCCGGCAATAATTAAAGGTAAGGCAACGTTATCAAACACGGTGTGATCATGAAGTAGCCGGTGATCTTGGAAAATCATGCCGATTTTACGGCGAGCATAGGGCACGTTTCGTTTGGATATTCGACCGATATTTTGATTGTCTAACATCACTTGCCCTTGCGTGCTGCGCTCAAGGATCGCAATTAATTTAAGCAAGGTGCTTTTGCCCGCACCAGAATGGCCAGTAAGAAAGGCCATTTCACCATTTGGCAATTCAAAACTGATGTTTTTCAGCGCATCGACACCCCCAGGGTATCGTTTGCTAACGTTGATGAATTGCAGCATAGAGCTTAGGCGTCGCGATTAGATTTTTCAAATAGCGCGTTGGTAAACTCCAGTGCATTAAATTCGCGCAAATCGTCAATGCCTTCGCCGATACCAATAAACCGAATCGGCAAACTAAATTGATTGGCAATAGCGAAAATAATGCCGCCTTTGGCCGTACCGTCAAGTTTCGTCAATGTAATGCCACTTAACGGGGTGGCTTTATTGAAGTTTTCGGTTTGAGCTAACGCGTTTTGCCCCGTACCGGCATCCAATACCAGCATCACCTCATGTGGCGCATTCGGGTCGATTTTCTTGAGCACGCGTTCAATTTTGCTGAGTTCGTTCATTAGATTGGTTTGAGTATGTAGTCGACCAGCCGTGTCGGCCAATAATACATCCACCTTGCGTGCGCGGGCTTTTTCAAAGGCGTCATAAATAACGGATGCCGAATCTGCGCCGGTATGTTGAGCCACCACATCAATGTCATTACGCTTGCCCCATTCTTGCAATTGTTCAATAGCGGCCGCTCTAAAGGTGTCGCCAGCGGCTAGCATAACGCTCTTTCCTTCTGCTTGAAGGCGCTTAGCCAATTTACCAATGGTGGTGGTTTTGCCCATGCCATTAACGCCCACCACTAAAATCACAAAGGGGCCTTCGCCATCGGGGATAGATAGAGCTTGTTGGTTGGGCTCAAGAATAGACAACAATTCTTCTTGAAGCGCAGCCGTAAGTGATTGAGGGTCTGATAATTGTTTTCTAGCGACACGCAGTGTCAAGCTATCGATAATTCGTTGGGTAGCTTCAATGCCCACGTCTGCACTGAGTAACAGAATTTCTAACTCTTCAAACAAATCATCGTCGATTTGCTTTTTGCCTAAAAAGAGGTTGCCCAAGCCACCGGTTAACCCGGTACGTGTTTTTGTTAGTTGGTTCTTCAGTCGCCCAAAGAAACCTTCTTTGGTTTCTTCAGTCGGTTCTTGTTGAGGAACGTCGGTGTTTTTTTTCTTGCCAAATCCAAACATGATATCGTGTCTTTCCGAGGGAATTTTTCGTAAAATGCCCGTTATAAATGAGTTTATGGTTAAGTGAGAACAAAATGAGAAAACTATCAGCAGCGGTTTTTATTCTGACAATATTTTATTCGTTAAGCAGTTTTGCTTCACCCAAAAATGTGCCTAATATGGTACACGAAAAAGTGTTAAAAAATGGCTTAAAAGTCCTTGTTAAGGAAGACCGCCGTGCGCCGGTTATGGTCTCTCAAGTTTGGTATAAAGTGGGCGCAAGTTATGAACACGACGGCATAACTGGTTTGTCTCACGTGTTGGAGCACATGATGTTCCAGGGCACAGAAAACTTAGAACCAGGTGAGTTCTCAAAAATCATCGCTGAAAATGGTGGTCGCGAAAATGCCTTTACTGGTGCTGATTACACGGCATACTTTCAAACAATGGAGGCATCTCGCCTTGAAGTGAGTATGCGCCTAGAAGCTGAACGCATGCAGAAATTAAAGTTACAAGAAAAAGAGTTCGTGAAAGAATTGCAAGTGGTGATGGAAGAACGCCGTATGCGCACAGAAGACAAACCGCAAGGGCAGACGTACGAATATTTCAAGGCATTAGCCTATACCAGTAGCCCATACCGAAACCCTATTATCGGTTGGATGCAAGACTTAGAGGAGATGAAACTAGTCGATCTGGAAGTTTGGTATAAGCGTTGGTACGCACCTAATAATGCCACATTGGTGGTCGCTGGAGATGTCCAAGCAGCTGAGGTCTTTAAGTTGGCAGAGCAATACTTTGGTGCTATTGCTGCAGTAGAGTTTGACGCGGTTAAGACAAGAGTGGAGGTTCCTCAATTAGGTATTCGTCGTGCTGTCGTGAAGCAGAAGGCTAAATCACCGTATTTATTGATGGGGTATAAAGTGCCCGTTCTAAATTCAACTGATAATGAACAAGATGTGTATGCGTTAGAGGTATTGTCGGGCATTCTGAGTGGCGGCGGTAGTTCACGCTTAGCGTCGAATTTAGTTCGAGGTGCACAAGTAGCGGCGAGTGTTAGTGCAGGTTACGACATGAACGCGCGCCTACCTACCTTGTTTTTGTTTGACGGTATTCCATCTGAAAGTCGAACCCTAAAAGAATTGGAAATGGCCATTAATGAGCAAATTAAATTATTGCAAGAGGCTTTGGTAACAGCGAAAGAGTTAGACCGTATAAAAGCACAAGTTATTGCCTCTGCCGTGTACGAAAAAGACTCAAACTTTTATCAGGCAATGCAATTAGGGATGCTGGAAACAGTGGGTGTTGGCTGGCAAAAAGAGTCCGAATATGTGGATAAGGTTAAATCTGTGACGGCGGAACAAATTCAAGCAGCAGCAGGTAAATACCTAATTGAAGATCATTTAACAGTCGTGCACATGCAGCCTCAGAGTGATGTTTTAGAAGAAAAGGAGTTAGCAGATGTACGTTAATCAACGAGTTGCCATCGGTTTTGTTTTAGCTGTAGTCAGCACAATCAGCACGGCGCTACCAAACATCCAACACTGGGAAACTGATAATGGAGCAAGGGTGTTTTTTGTGCCAACAAAAGGCTTGCCTATACTAGATGCTCAATTGGTATTTGATGCGGGTAGTGTGCGCGATGGCAGCAAAAAAGGTTTGGCCGCATTAACGAGCACAATGCTAAACGAGGGTGCAGGTGGGTTAACAGCACAAGCTATTGCTGAGGAGCTGGAAAGCGTCGGGGCTCAGTTGGGTGCGTCATCGTCCAGAGATTTTACAACGATAAAATATAGAAGCTTAACCGACAAAACGACCTTAACGACATCGTGGGCTGTACTTAAAAAAGTGCTCAATCAGCCTGAATTTCCGCCATTAGATTTTAACCGTGAAAAGGAGCGTACATTATTAGGTATTAAACGGCGCGAAGAATCACCAGGCACATTGGCTCAACTGGCTTTATATAAGGCTATGTATAAAGAGCACCCCTATGCGAATGCGATTTCAGGTGAGTTTGAATCGGTACGTAATATAAACGTTGAGGACTTAATTACTTTTTACAAAACGCATTATGTAGCAAAGAATTTGATAGTGGTTCTGGTCGGAGGTATCTCACGTGATCAAGCTGAACAGCTAGTGGGAGATTTATTAAACGACCTGCCTGAAGGCCAAAAAGCAGTTAAAATTCAAGCAGTTAAAGATATTGTGAAAGGTGCTGAAATTCACCGTGAATACCCATCACAACAAACGCATTTGATGTATAGCTTGCCTGTGCTACGGCATAACGACGCCGACTATTTCGCCTTGTATGTTGGCAATCATATTTTGGGCGGCAGCGGGTTCAGTTCTCGAATTGTTAAAGAGATTCGTGAAGAAAGGGGGTTGGCGTATAGCGCCTACAGTTATTTTCACCCGATGATCGAAAAAGGCCCATTTCTACTGGGTCTGCAAACTCGAAATGAAAAAGTAGCGGAAGCATCGGCGGCAGTTAAGGCCGTGTTGCAAGAGTTTATTGAAAATGGACCAAGCGAGGAAGAACTGATAGCCGCCAAGAAAAATATCAGTGGTGGCTTTGCGTTAAAGCTAGACAGTAACAAAAAGTTGTTGGGTAACGTTGTGAGTATTGTCGCCAGTGGCGCGCCGTTGGATTATTTAGATAATTACCTACAAAAGGTTGAGTCGACAACGCGCAAACAAATACAAGATGCGTTTAAACGCCGTGTGGAGATGGACAAAATGACATTGGTAACGGTTGGAAAAACCGTTGAAGAACAACAGTAATGGTCGCTAAAGACAACAAAGTTCGCATCATTGCCGGTCAATGGCGTGGGCGAAAGCTCGATTTTCCAACGGCAGACGGCTTGCGCCCCACAACAGACCCAATAAGGGAAACATTGTTTAGTTGGCTACAAGCGTATTTGCCATTGGCACATTGTTTAGACTTATACGCTGGTAGTGGCGCGTTGGGTTTTGAAGCCGCTTCAAGAGGGGCAGAAAATGTTGTATTGGTAGAAAATGACCGAGCTAGTGTGAATTATCTAAAGAAGAATAAGGCGGCATTTCAAGCAGAGAACCTACAAATTAAACAAGTAGCCGCACTAAGTTACCTCGAGATGTGTCAAAAAAAACCACAAGGCTTATTTGATATTGTTTTTGTAGACCCGCCTTTTAGAGATAACATCTTGGCAGAATGCGTTGAAAAACTTGAGCAAAGCGGCTGTTTAGCCGATGATGCAGTTATCTACTTGGAATGTGAACGAAAATTAGATTTAAACTTTATACCAGCCAATTGGCAGGAACACCGCAGTAAAACGCGTGGACAAGTTAAATTTAGTCTCTACAAAAGAGAAAAATCATGAGTAAAAAAGCAGTATACCCAGGTACGTTTGACCCTATAACGAACGGCCATGTTGATATCATTGAAAGGTCAGCCAACCTGTTTGATGAGGTAATAGTTGCCGTTGCAAAAAGCGCGGGCAAATCCCCCCTATTTGATTTAGCAGAGCGTGTTGCTCTATCCAAAGAATCATTAGCGCACTTGTCGAATGTACAAGTGTGTAGTTTTGAAGGCTTGTTGGTTGATTTTGCAAAACAACAGCAAGCTAATATTGTTGTACGTGGCGTCCGTTCAATCGCTGACTTTGAATACGAAAAGCAAATGGCAGGCATGAACCAAAAAATGTTTGCCGAGTTAGAAACAGTGTTTTTAACACCGCAGGCACAATGGGCGGATGTATCGTCCACATTGGTGCGAGATATTGCGCGTTGTGGGGGTGATGTATCTGGTTTCGTATCCTCCAGCGTATACAGCGCCATAAGCAAAAAAAGCAACTAACATGTCATTAGTTATTACCGACGAATGCATCAATTGTGATGTGTGTGAGCCTGAATGCCCCAATGATGCCATCTATATGGGCGCGGATATTTACGAGATTCACCCGCATTTATGTACAGAATGTGTAGGACATTTTGATACGCCACAATGTGTTGAAGTTTGTCCCGTTGAGTGTATTCCTAACGACGCAAATAACGTAGAAACAAAGAAAGAGCTCTTGTTGAAATATAAACAACTCATGTCAGCGAACGATAGCCAGTAATGCAACGTCATTTATCGATAATCTTTGTTTGTGCGCTACTTTTTGGCTGTGCTAACAAGGATATAAAACCCAATGGGCACGCCATTGCAAGTGCTCATCCAGCGGCAACTCAAGCAGGGCTAACTATTCTTAACAAAGGCGGTAATGCGTTTGATGCTGCGGTAGCCGTGAGTGCTGCTTTGGCGGTTGTAGAGCCTTATGGCTCCGGTCTAGGTGGTGGTGGTTTTTGGTTATTGCATCGTGCAAGTGACGGTAAGCAAGTGATGATAGATGGGCGTGAAACAGCGCCTTCTCAGGCGCATAGAGATATGTACTTAGACGCCAATGGTAATCCGGTAAAAAATGCGTCGGTGAATGGGGCGCTATCGGCGGGTATTCCTGGTATGCCTGCGGCCTTGGTACACGTATCAAAAAAATACGGACGCTTAACGCTGGCAGACAGTTTGCAGCCTGCAATTAACCTAGCAAACAAAGGGTTCAGCGTTAATAAACACTACCATCGTTTAGCGAGTTTTAGGCAAGCGATACTGGCGACGAATGATTCTGCAAAAGATATTTTTTTAACAAATGGGCAGGTGCCAGAACTTGGAGAAATAATTGTACAGCCGGATTTGGCGCACACACTCCAACAGTTGGCTGACAAAGGTTTTGAAGGGTTTTATACAGGTGATATAGCCACAAGGCTGGTACAAGGCGTGCAACAAGCGGGCGGTATTTGGACAAAGCAAGACCTTGCGAATTACCGTATTAAAGAACGCAAACCCGTTGTTATCAATTACAACGGCATGAAAGTAATCAGTGCAGCGCTACCGTCATCCGGTGGATTGGTGTTATCCATAGCGTTAAATATTCTTGAACAATACGACTTAAGCAGCATGGATGAAGCCACGCGTATTCACGTGGTAGTAGAAGCCATGAGACGAGCATATAAAGACCGCGCTTTGTACATGGGTGACAGTGATTTTGTAGAGGTGCCCATTGAGGCGCTAACAAAAAAATCATACGCCAAAAGCGTCGCGGTAAATATCAATTTAAACAAAGCGACACCCAGCCAACAACTGACAGGCTTGAATGTAATAGAAGGGCACGATACCACGCATTTTTCCGTGATGGACAAAGAAGGAAACCGTGTGTCAGCCACCTTATCTATTAACTACCCCTTTGGTTCAGGCTTCGTTCCGCCGGGCACAGGCGTCTTGTTAAATGATGAGATGGATGATTTTTCCATCAAGCCAGGCACGCCAAATGTGTATGGTTTAGTAGGCGGTGCAGCTAATGCGATTGAACCAGGCAAGCGTATGCTGTCGAGTATGTCACCCACATTTTTTGAAACGAAAGAGAAGATAGGCATATTGGGCACACCCGGTGGCAGTCGAATTATTAGCATGGTGTTGTTAGGGTTATTAGATGCAGAACGGGGTAACAAACCAACATCGTGGGTCAACTTACCGCGCTACCACCATCAGTATTTACCAGACCAAATACAGCATGAGCCCAACACGTTCAATAAAAAACTTAGCGAGCAGTTAATCAAAAAAGGGCATGTGCTTAAATCGGTGGGTCGCACATACGGCAATATGCACGCTATTTTATGGGACAAAAAATCCAAAAAAGTTCATGCAGCAAGCGACCAAAGAGGGAGTGGTTCGGCTAAATTGCAGTAAAGCCTATTTATTTTTTAGTTTAAATAACCAGCCATCTACGCCATTACACCTATTTATAGTGCTGGCGCTTACGTCGACTCTTACATACTTCTTTTTAATAGCGGAGGGTAGTTTTCCCGTCACGATATACCCATTACCCATTTCACTAATCGTTATTTCAACGGGTAGTTTATTGGCAACCACCTGAATACTGCTCGATAAAGTGGACGATGACGTTTGGAACGAAAACTGAGACTCTGGCAACACCTCAGTTAAGGCCGCTGGGGTAATATTCGTTAACGTGGGTTTACTGCAAGCTTTTTTACTGCTGCTGGTACTGCCATAAGCAGTTGCATGGGCGCTAAACAGAGTTAGAGCTATTGCCACCAAAAAGGTTGGTTTAAACATAATTGTTCTCCACAAGAAAAGAGTATTTGTTGAGTATAGCGACTGACGGCATTTTGGAGTTAAGTATTTGGGCCTAACGTTAAAGCTAAGACGCGCGCGCCTTTTGCGCGTCGTGCTTAAGTGATTTGTTAGGTTTTAAACGGCTAAGAAATACGTAGCCATTGAATAAGCCACCGAGAGCACCAGCAGGCATAGCCCACCAAAATATATCAGTATCAAATGACTTGGTGTATATGCTTAAACCTAATGGTAGAAATAACGCACCCAAGATTGTTGCTCCAATTAAAATAGTAGCAGCATTAAGGGCATTATATTTTTTTGCTAAAAACGCGGCAGGTGTGCCCAATATTAGGGTTGGGATAGATGACATTAATACTGTTAAATAACTATATATTAAGCCAGCATATAACATCCCAAACCAGCCATTACTAAATCCTGAACCATCAAATAAGTCATAAACTAAAATAGCTATTCCTACACCAAAGAATATTATGAAAATAAGTATAGGAATGGATAGTGACGCTATGATTATGCTACGAATCATTTTTTAAACTTAACGTTTGAGTTAACCGGCCTTTTTATACAGAGCGAAGCGGCGTATAAAAAGGTCGGGTTGAACGACTTGTTATATTTTTTACTCAATGCCTAACCTTATCTCTAACTCTGGTAATAGTTTATTACGCATAAAGGTATATAAAAGTAGAGCTATAAATAAAAAGAATATAGCTATTGCAACCATTATTAAAGTGTTTTCAAAATCATTACTTTTTGAATATTGAGGCGTACCCCAATTAACGGACACACATTTTTAAGTTAATATTATAAAGAGGTGTCCAAATGTCGAATAGAAAGTATAGCAAATCATTTAAGCTAGATACGGTCAGTCTGGCGTTATCTAGTGAT
>JBDOOJ010000062.1:0-6360 GCA_039830885.1 Cycloclasticus sp. | reverse complement strand
CAGTGGCTTTGGTCGTACAATAATGAACGTCCGCATACAGCAATTGGAGGCATACCGCCCAGGCAGCTACTGAATGCGGCTTAATCTCTGCTTTTAACTCCGGTTGTTAATGGGGGGATTACACTTTGATTTGAATTCTTTTGAAGAAGATAAACTTGCGTTAGTCTCTCTAATTAAGCAAACAAAATCTGAGGTTAACATTTACAGCCATATTCTATGCCCTGTCATTTTTGATACCGAAGAAGTTGTCCTCGCTTGTGAGCAGTTTTGCCTCAAAAATCACCGAACTAAAATTAATGTGTTAGTGAATGAAAGTCGTCCAATTACACGCGTATCTCATCGGCTTTTAAGCCTTGCGCACCGCCATTCGAGCAGTGTCTTTTTTAAAACGATAAACCCTCTTATTCATTCGCGTGAGGATGATTTTGTTTGCTTTGATAAAAGTGCTTATTTTCAATTGCCCAACCACCAACACTATGAGGCCAAATGTAACTTTTCGGACGCTGATCAAAACTCACGGCTGATGACGTTCTTTTTAGACTCATGGGCAAGAAGCGAGGTTGATACTGAATTTCGTTCGGCATTATTATGAACATTAAACTCGCTATTATCTTATGTTTGTTGCTGGTCGCTACGTCAGCAAATGCAGAACTCACGTTTTACACACTCAGTCACAAAACAGCATCAGATATTATTCCCAGCATTAAACCCTTTTTACAAGCGGATGAAACGGTCGGCGCGGCGCGCAACGAACTTATTCTTCGCGTTCATGCTAACAATTTGGCTGACATTAAAAGGCTTATCAAAAAGTTAGATCAGCCTTCTCATCGGCTGATTATTTACGTTAATCGTAACGGTAAATTTGATCAACAAACCGAAGGCTATAATGTCAATAGCAGGGTTAAAATTGGCGTTGGCTCGGGCGTTAACAGCTCGTACTCAGGGAAGCTAAAAGTTTACAGTACGACAGATAGTTCAAATAATAGAAACAACCAAAGCATTCACGTTTTAGAGGGTCATACTGCACATATTTCTGAAGGCGTCAGCGAGCCGATAACCAATTTTTCTGTACAACAATACGCTGGCCACAGCCATATTTCGAGCAATACGAATTACAAAGACGCATCAAATGGCTTTTATGTCACGCCTCGTCTCGCCAATGATTCGGTAATTTTAGACATTGCACCTTGGTATGAAAGTCCATTGTCTGACAACAGATCGTCGGCAAAATTCATACGTGCCTCTAGTGTTGTTCGAGGTCGGTTAAACACCTGGATTGAATTAGCTGGGATTCATGACAATTCATCGAAAACATCATCCAAAATATTAGGGCGTCATGTTCAGACGAACAAACGAAAAAATACAATTTGGGTAAAAGTGGTTGATTTAGATGCGAGGTTAACGGTTAGGTAAAAATATCAGCCACTGTTGACCACCCAAATCCCCAACTCCCGATTTTAAGCTACCGTTATACAAAGAAACCAGCTCATTGACGACGGCTAAACCGATGCCGTGACCATGGGTTGATTCATCCGCGCGAATACCGCGTTGCAGTACATTATCAAGCTCGTTTTTTGCTATTCCTGGCCCGTCATCTTCAATCATTATTTGGACGCCTTGTTTTGTAGCATCACTGCCGTTTTGAACACGAATGTAGACCTTCGAATTTGCCCACTTATACGCGTTATCAAGTAAGTTACCAAACAGCTCAAACATATCGCCCTTCTCTGCATTGAACTTAATGGACTCATCAATGTTTGTTACAACGGTTAGTTGTTTATCAAGATACACTTTGTCTAATGAGGTAATAATTTGCTGAGCAATGGGCTGAATTTGCAGGGGCAAGGCCAACGTTTGATGGCCTTTTGCCGCAGCCTTTTGCAATTGATAATCAAATAACTGGCGCATTTGTAAGGTTTGAGTTTCTAGCGTTTTAATGTCCGTCGTCGATAAGCTTTTTTGTCCATAGAGCCCCGTCAGAACAGATAACGGTGTTTTTAGGCAGTGCGCAAGGTCAGCGAGCGTGTTTCTGTAACGTTTTAGGTGTGTGCGTTCATTGTCAATTAACCTATTCAAGGTATTTGCAATGTCCTTTAGCTCATCACTGTAGTGCGTCTCTAAGTGTTGCGCATGGCCTTGTTGTATTTTCTCAAGATCAAGCACGATATGCCGTAACGGTTGTAAGCTGATTCGTATAATAAAGTACTGAACGATAAGCAATAAAAGGCCAATGCCGCCTAACCATTGCCATAAAACAGAACGAAAACTTGCCACTTGATTATCTAGGCTATCGCTAGATTC
This sequence comes from Cycloclasticus sp., assembly GCA_039830885.1. Lineage (GTDB taxonomy): Bacteria > Pseudomonadota > Gammaproteobacteria > Methylococcales > Cycloclasticaceae > Cycloclasticus. The sequence goes on along the minus strand of JBDOOJ010000062.1, from coordinate 4,059 downwards.
AATCACAACAAATTCAAAGCGACTGGATTGATTAAATGCGTTTTCTAAGATCGCTTTATAGTGCAATTCAATGCTGGGTCGCCCGGGTAATGAGCTACGCATAAACGTTTTCTGACCAGGGCTTAGGCTTTTAACCGAGTTTATTTGTTCGCCCGTTGATGAAGAGCTTCGCCAGACGACCTCACCGTTAGTGTCAAAAATATAGGCGTACAAACCGGATGCCACTTGCATAAACCGTGGTTCAGACAAACCTGACGGCACCATCAAGCGATTATTTTTGCTCAGTTCTGCTTTTGCTAAAATGGCATACAGGTGGATTTGGAGTTGGTCATGTAAGGCTTGTTGAGCGCCTCTTTTGTACGCAGCATCCAATACAAAGGCGGCCAAGCTTAAAAAGCTAATTAAGACGATACTTGCAGAAATAAGCAGGCGAGATTGAATGCTGCTATTCATTGTTTATATCGGGTTGAATTCCGCTTAACTGTTAAGCGGAATGGAAAATCGATAGCCTCTTCCACGTAAGGTTTCTATAGGTTTATGCTGTTCTTCGGGGTCGAGTTTTTTTCGTAAGCGGCCAACAAACACTTCAATCACATTACTGTCACGGTCAAAGTCTTGATCATAAATATGCTCGGTTATTTCAGTTTTAGAAATAACACGGCCTGAGTGCATCATCATGTATTCAAGCATTTTGTATTCGTAAGCAGTTAATTGAACAGGTGTTTCATTAACCAGTACTTGTTGCGCGTTAGTATCAAGGGTGATGGGGCCACAAACAAGTTGTGCCGTCGCCACGCCAGCTGACCGTCGTATCAAGGCGTTCATGCGTGCTAGCAATTCCTCGGTATGAAACGGTTTTACCAAATAATCATCCGCACCCGCCTCAAGCCCTTCTACCTTCTCTTCCCAGCGTGTTCTTGCGGTAAGAATCAGTATAGGGAATGTTAAGTCCTTAGCGCGTAGCTGTTTGATGACGTCCATGCCGGATATATCGGGCAGGCCCAAATCCACAATGGCGATATCAATAGGAAATTCAGTACCAAAATACAAAGCGTCTTGGCCATTATCAACCGCATCAACCGCGTAGCCCTTTTTGCTTAAACTGTTAACCAATTGTTGTTGCAGTGTTATGTCATCCTCGACAACCAGTACTCGCATGATATGTCCTTTTGTCTGTAGAATTTAGCGCTTAGCGTTAGGTCTAATACGAATTTTTTTAACATGACCTGTTTTAGTCAACACCTTAATAACATGTACCGGTTGACCATCTATATGCAATGTTTCTGCACCTAAAACTTTTGCTTTTCTATTCTTTCGGATTCGGTTAACGGCTTGATCTAAGGTAATAACCTCGGCTTCAGCTAGAACAATACTGGTATTGCAAGCAACAACCAGTGTTGTTGACGTTACATAAATAAGAGCAGCGAAAGCCAGCAGCTTGATTAAACGAATAAAAGAAAGTTGATTCATCATGTTAGTGATTAGTTTAATAGCGTCGTATGAATTCTAGCTGAATAATCAGAATTAGAATATTTTATTCGCGTTCATCGATGTCAATGTTGCGGCAAATTCTGCCATCGCAACACCCATGCCTTTAGCCAGCTTCTCAAGAAAAGGTTGTTGAGCGGTGAAATCGACAATTTTTTCTTCGCCAATTTCATTTTTTGCTACCGATTCAACATTGCCGATGGCGTCAGTTAAGCCCAGTTGAATACTTTCAGAGCCTGCCCAAACAAGGCCGCTAAATAGATCAGGGTTCTGTTTTAAACGATCACCACGCCCCGTCTTAACCGCTTGTATGAATTCTTGATGGATATCATTCAGCAAACTCTGCACGTGTGCTTGTTCACCCGGATTGACATCGGAAAATGGGTCTAAGAAACCCTTATGCTCACCCGCAGTATATAAGCGGCGTTCAACACCCAGTGTCTTCATCGCGTCTGTAAAACCAAAGCCGTTCATTACCACGCCGATAGAGCCGACAATACTGGACTCATTAACAAATATTTTATCGGCAGCAGAGGCGATAAAGTAACCACCCGATGCACACAAATCTTCAACCACGGCGTGAATAGGGATATCAGGGTATTCTTTTCTAATGTCACGAATCGCTTGGTAAACGTAGCTCGATTGTACTGGGCTACCACCGGGTGAATTTACACGCAAGATAATGCCCTTAGTATTCGGATCTTGTACCGCCTTGTTTAAACTTTTTATTATCATTCCTGCATCGGCTTCGCCGCCCGAAACAATAATTCCCTTCACATCAATAACAGCCGTGTGTGAGCCGCCAGCTATTTTTGAGACGCCGTTCATCGGCGACATAGCAAGGCTGCTGATAATGACAATGTAGGCCAAAAACAAAAGCTTAAAGAAAATCCCCCAACGGCGGCTTCTCCTCTGTTCAACAACCGATGCCAACGCGACTTTTTCAAGTACAGAGCGTTCCCACTGTTGATCGTTTTGCTCAACTTTATCCTTTCCAAACAATGCCATCGTTACCTCTTAAATAATTCCATTAAGTTGTTTATACACGCTAACGGCGCGTGCTGTTTAAGTTCTTCGTGAGAATGTGCCCCAGTCGTCACGCCAATGCTGGCAACACCCGCATTGTTAGCCATGATTAAATCGAGTGTTGAATCGCCAATCATGAGCGTTTTCTCGGGCTTGATGTTACTTTCTTCCATAATATCAAAAAGCATGTGTGGGCTGGGCTTAGATTTCATGGTGTCGGCACAGCGAAAATACTTAAAAAATGAACGAATGCCAGTGCCATCAAGCCCTCTGTCCAGACCTTGTCGCCCTTTTCCTGTGGCAATGGCTAATGTTTTATTCATTTTCTTTAAAGCCGTTAACGCGGGCATCACATCCAAGAATAAATCATTGCCTGAACTGCCTTTTTCCAAATACCGTGTTCGGTACAACTCGACCATCGCCAGTTTATCGGCATCCGAGATAGCGGGAAAAAGCTGCAACATCGCTTCGGATAAGCTCAAGCCAATAATATCTTTACAGCTTCGTTCGTCAGGCTTAACTAAGTTCTGCTCTTCAGCTACGTGTCGAATGCAGTCAACAATCCAATCGATAGAATCAACCAAGGTTCCGTCCCAATCAAAAACGATTAAATCGTAGTCACGTATCATAATTGTTTTAAAAAGCTCTTTAGCTCGGCATCTAGTGGGGCTTCAAATGACATTTTTTCATCCGTTAAAGGGTGAATAAAGTTGAGTTTACTCGCATGTAAAAATAATCGTTTCAAACCATTTTCTCTGTATTGTTTATATTGAGAGGGGCTTGAATAGCGCTCGTCGCCGGCTATAGCGTGCCCCAAATGCTTGGCGTGCACCCTAATCTGATGTGTTCGCCCTGTCTTCGGTGATGCGTAAACAAGTGTGGCGTTTTTATATGATTGGATTTTTTCGTACGTTGTTTCCGACTTTTTCCCTTCTGGATGCACACGAACGCGGTGTTCTCCACTGTCTAATGTTCGTTTTTCCAGCGGTGCTTTAACAGTAATTGATGCTTGGTGAATAACGCCACAGACTAAAGCCGTATACGTCTTATTGATGGTTCTGTTTCTCAATAAAGATTGTAGGCCGTTCAGCATTTTTCTATTTTTAGCAATCATTAAGCAACCCGAGGTTGCCTTATCAAGTCGATGTGCTAATTCAAGGTAGCGTTCATCAGGGCGTAAGAAACGTAAGGCATCAATAACACCATGATTGTTGGCAGTACCACCATGGACAGCTATGCCAGAGGGTTTATTAAGAACCAATAAATCTTTATCTTCATGAATAATTCTTTTTTCTATGCTTTGAATCATCCATTTAGCGGGTTTTGATTCATCTTTTTCATCTATTCTTACTGGCGGAATCCTCACTACATCATTGAGTTTCAGACGATAAACATTTTTTATCCGCCCTTTGTTAATACGCACCTCACCGCGACGGATAATTTTGTAAATATGGCCTTTTGGCACGCCTTTGAGCTGAGTCATTAAGAAATTATCAAGACGCTGCCCTTCTGAGTTCTCATCAACTTCGATATATCGAACTTGGT
>JBDOOJ010000051.1:0-6395 GCA_039830885.1 Cycloclasticus sp. | reverse complement strand
AGCAAAACCTAATGATGACAACTGAAATGGGTTGTCTGTTTTGACTCTGCGTTTTTTTCTTCTTCTTTCTTTTTTTCTTCAACAACTTCTACGTCAGATAAGCCACGATAAATGCCTTTTGCTAAAATAATCTGTAATTGTTTTTCAGAACGCACAACCGTGCCCTGTTTAAGCAACAGCGCTTTTTCAATATCGTAAACGGGCCAAAGCAGTGACTCACCAACGTTAACCTCGCCCGGGTTAATTCTTCTTATCGTTTCCATTTATTTTGTGTCCAACAACCCCATTTAAACGTTAGTCCTAGCTGTTTAAGTGTAGTTTATTTATTAAGAATAGGGGTAAAACGATGAGTTAATGATGTTTACTTCTTTTTAGCCCAAGAATCTCGCATCGTGACGATGCGGTTAAACACTAACGCGCCAGGCTTTGAATCCACGCTATCTTGGCAAAAGTAAGCTTGGCGTTCAAATTGATAAGCGGCCATATTTGCATTGGCTAGCGACGCTTCTAACTGGCAATTTTGCAGTATTTCTACCGAGTCTTTGTTGATAAAGTCTTTATAGTCTTGCGCTTTTTCAGATGCCGGTGCGGGTACGCTAAATAGGCGGTCATACTGCCTGATTTCAGCGGTGACGGAATGTTTGGCCGACACCCAATGGATGGTGCCTTTTACTTTACGGCCATCTTCTGATTTGCCGCCGCGTGTTTCTGGGTCGTACGTGCAATGCACCTCGGTAACATGACCGTTGTCATCTTTAACAACATGCGTACAGGTGACGTAGTAGGCAAAGCGCAAACGCACTTCGCGGCCTTCGGTGAGGCGGAAGAATTTTTTCGGCGCGTCGTCCATGTAGTCGCTACGTTCTATGTACAGCTCTTTTGAAAACGGGATGTCACGCGTGCCCTCTTCCGGCTTTTTCGGGTGGTTCACACCGCTTAGCGTTTCTTCTTTGTCGTCTGGATAGTTATCTATAATCAGCTTGATTGGGTCTAACACCGCTAATGCTCTAGGTGCGTGTTCGCCCAGGTCTTCACGCAATGAGTTTTCCAATACGCTCATTTCGATGATGTTGTCTTTTTTTGTGACGCCGATACGCGAACAGAAATCTTTGATTGCATTGGGCGTATAACCTCGACGACGCATGCCACTTAACGTTGGCAACCGTGGATCGTCCCAACCGCTAACGTAGCCGCCTTCAACCAACTCGTGCAATTTTCGTTTACTCATCACGGTATAGTCTAAATTCAAACGTGAGAATTCAATTTGTTGTGGGTGCGCGGGTGTTTTAAGCTCATCCAAGAACCAATCGTATAGCGGGCGATGGTCTTCAAACTCTAACGTGCACAAAGAGTGGGTAATGCCTTCAATCGCATCTGACACGCAATGCGCGAAATCGTACATCGGGTAAATGTGCCATTTGTCGCCGGTCATGGGGTGCGACATGTTTTTAATTCGATAAATAGCCGGGTCACGCATGTTGATGTTCGGCGCGGCCATATCAATTTTGGCGCGTAACAGATGCTCACCTTCGGCAAATTCACCGTTTTTCATGCCCTCTAATAAGTCGATATTTTCTTCTATGGAACGGTCTCTAAACGGGCTATTTTTGCCTGGTGCGGTTAAATTGCCTCGGTAAAGGCGAATATCATCGGCTGACAAACTATCTACATAGGCTTTGTCTTGTTTAATTAATTGCATTGCGTAGGCGTACAATTGATCAAAATAATCAGAGGTATGGTGCAGATTTTCTCCCCAATCGAAACCTAACCATTGAAGGTCTTCTTTAATGGCATCAATGTATTCTGATTTTTCTTTGCCAGGGTTGGTGTCGTCAAAGCGCAGGTGGCAGGTGGCATTTGGATAGTCGTTGGCTATGCCGAAGTTTAAACAAATAGATTTTGCATGGCCAATGTGTAAATAACCATTTGGCTCTGGTGGAAAACGCGTGATGACTTGTTGATGTTTGCCTGACGCTATATCTGCATCAATGATGTTGCGAATAAAATTGCTTGGCGTTGTCTCAGTTGTTGTGTCGTTCATCAGCTTAAAACCTTCGGTCTAATTAAGCGCTGAATTTTAAAGCATCTCACCCGCAACGTCTTTAAAATTATTGCTCGTCCGCCTCAACAACCAAGTCTCTAACTGAACGACCCTGCAGCACTTGCTCAACTGAGTCGTCAATGCTCTTGGCGATATCCAGTGCGCTTTTAGGTAACGTCATGGCGTCAATAGACACATGTTTATCTTCTTCTGCACTTCGTACGGCATAAATAACGTCACCTAACATGAGTGCATCGAGTGATTTTGCCGGTAAATGCCCTGCCGGATCCTCATTGCTCTGGGCAACTAGGCGTTTCAATATTAATTTTTTCATTACATATCGCACCAGTGTGTGCGGTACCCCCACTTTTTCCGTCAGTTCATCTAGCGTAAGTGGTTTATCTCCTTTGACGTGATTTTCTGCAATCATTTGCATTAACTGTAAAGCCAGCCGCTCTTTGACACGGTTGCTAATTTCAAAGCCTTCTCTGCTCACCCTCAATGACGATGGGTTTTGTACGTAAAACGCAAGATTGGAACCAAATAACAACACCAGCCAACTAATATAAAGCCAAATCAACAGCATAATGACAATCGCAAAGCTTGAGTAAATAGCGGTGTATTTAGTTGAATTGACCACAAAGGTTGCGAATAACAAGCCGGACGTTTCCCACAAAAAACCCGCCACAACAGCGCCTATTAAGGCAGGGACAAAACGCACACGGGTATTCGGCATAAACATGTAAATAAAAGCGAACACGCCCATCACCATCATATAGGGCAGTAATTTTGTCGCCATTACAATTAAGCTGCCAAACGGCTCAATTTCCATAAAATACGAAACAACCGAGGAACTCATCACGGTGGCCGTCATACCCAGTGCCGACACCATCATCACTGGGCCAATCAAAATTACACTCAAATAACTGCTGAAGCGCTCACCAATGCTACGCGTCGTTTCCACGTGCCAAATCATATTGAAGGTATTTTCGATTTTCTGAACCAATGACAACACGGTATAGATCAACAAGCCAAGACCAACGGAGCCTAATACACCCACCTTTATATTGTCGATAAAGCCAATGATGTTTTCACCAATCCCAACGCCTTGCTCCCCAAGAGGTGCAAGAAATTGAAACAAAAATGGTTCAATTTCATTGTGCGCGCCCATTGCTTTTAACACAGAAAAGCTCAGTGCGAGTAATGGAACAATCGATAACAGCGTTGTGTAAACCAAACTCATGGCACGCAAACTGAGCTGGCCGCCTACCAAATCCATGACCGATACATACACAACACGAAGAACTTTAAGTAAAAACAGCCTGGAGGGGGTTAATCCAGTCTCATCTGGCCATAATAGTAATTCGATTTTTTGTTTCACATTTAATCCATTATCAAATTTATATCAACTCAAACAAAGGCAAAACAAGAGCCTTCGCGCAAGAAGCCCACCTTTCGACTAACTCAGCTTTACAGTCAAAGGGCGTAGTTTCGTCCAAACATGCTTAAAGCACTTTGCATAACTCAGCTTTATCCTACAGAGTTCGCATTTCTTAAACAACACGGGTATTATTCATACTCATTTAACTTTAATGGCAAGTCGCAAAACCTTATGTCAGATCAAGAAGCCATCGTTTTAAATAGAGATGTTAACGCCATTGTGGTGCCTGCAGGCGTACACGTCCGACTAAAAAAAGATGACGTTGTGACCATCATGCAGTCATTAGGTGGAACCTACACGGTATCCAGTGAAACTGGGATTATGGCCCGTATTTCTGCTATTGATGCAGACGCCTTAGGTAAAGAAGTTGAAGTGATTCACGCCTACGAGTCAGGTACCGACCCTGAATCTATACGCGAAGCGTCATGGACCTTTATGAAGACTGTTTTTGATCCAGAAATTCCCGTCAACGTGGTGGACCTTGGCTTAATATATGACTGTACCGTTAGGGCATTAACCGATGGCCTTAATCACGTACACGTAAAAATGACACTCACCGCGCCAGGTTGTGGCATGGGGCCTGTCATCCAAGCTGATATCGAGTCGGGCCTTAAACGCATGGAAGGTGTTGAAACGGTTGAAGTTGAAGTTGTACTCGACCCGCCGTGGAACCAGAACATGATGTCAGAAGCTGCAAAGCTTCAGTTAGGTATGATGTAACAAACGTCTCAATTGCCACTGTTCGCGTGGGTACTTCACCCTCCGCCTGAACAAAAACTCTCCAGCACTCTTACTTTTATCACATAAAACCCTAATTTTTTAATAGGGTTTTGCACTAATTTGGGTTAATACCGCCCTTTTCAAACTCCCTTATACGTCGCGTCAATAATTCGTCATATTTATGACGAATCAAGTAATTTTATATTTAATCTATTTTAAGTTGTTGATTTATAGGTATATTTAATTATTGGCACGCTTTTGGCTCTATCTTTACCAAACGAAATAAAAACGGATGCAAAATAGTAATTTCAACGGACCAAATAAATATGGAATTGAAAAAAACTAATATAAGTAATGCAAACCACGCTTTGGCACTTGAGCAGGTTAACAACAACGTTAACATCTCTCACTTAATAAGCGCGCTGCAAACGACACTTAACATTGATGAGCTGCTGCCCCTGTTTAGCACAGAGCTATCAACCTCGGTAAACCATAGTGGGTTTACTTTTGAACACGATGACCTAAAAATCAATATCCAAAATGGTCAACGCACAAACCATTCTTGCGAATATAGCTTAGCGATTGATGACACGTCTCTTGGGAAAATCACATTCATGCGTCGCAAACGTTTTGCAGAAAACGAATTGCTTATTATAGAGAGCTTTCTAAGCGCCCTATTGCACCCACTTAAAAATACGCTGCTGTATCGTCAAGCTATTCAATCGGCCCACACCGACCCCTTAACGGGTGTTCTTAATCGCTCGACCTTGCAATCAGTTTTTCAAAAAGAAACCGCTCAAGCTAAACGACACCCTTCAGACTTATCTTTAGTGATGCTTGATATCGATTTTTTCAAAGCCGTTAATGATAATTATGGCCACGCAGCAGGTGATGTTGCACTTAAAGAACTTACTAACTGTATCGAACATACCGCTCGCGAAAGTGATCATATCTTCAGATTAGGCGGCGAAGAATTTGCCATCCTATTAAATAGCACCGATTTAAAAGGCGCTGATTTATTGGCCGAAAGATTACGCAAAGCCGTACAGGGTATAAACATCAAGTACGCTGAACATAGTTTTAATTTCACCGTCAGCATGGGCATTACCGAATGTAATGATAACGATACATTAGAAAACACAATGAACCGTGCAGACAAAGCACTCTATGAAGCAAAAGAGTCTGGTAGAAACAAGGTTGTTAGCGCATAGGCAGGAAACGTTATCGTTAACTGTCTGAGCTCGTTATATGTTTAAGCGCTTGGATTTCTTTCTTATCTAGAAACTGGTGTCGTCCCATAGGCAACCCTGGCGGTAAAAAGACCGTGCCATATCGCACTCTAATCAATCGGCTTACCTTACAGTCTTGCGACTCCCACAATCGCCTCACAACACGATTTCGCCCTTCGGCAACAACCACGTGGAACCAACGGTTAATGCCTTCGCCACCCGACTCGTGCACATCTTCAAAACGCGCTTTACCGTCTTCAAGCTCTACTCCACTCACTAAACGCTCGACCATCTCTTTCGTTACAACACCCATGACGCGCACGGCATATTCTCGATCAATTTGTTGAGATGGATGCATTAACTTATTCGCCAAATCCCCGTCATTGGTAAACATTAATAAACCTTGTGTATTTAAATCAAGTCGACCTACCGCTATCCACCGGCCCGCCTTAAGCCTAGGCAGGCGTTTAAAAACGCTCGGACGACCTTCTGGATCACTTTTACTGACAATTTCGCCAAGCGGCTTGTGATAGATTAATACTTGCGTTTCCACCATCAGCTTACCGGCTAATTTAACCGGGCGCCCCCTAAGTTTAACAATGTCATGTGTCGTTATTTTATCGCCTAACTTTGCAACCTCGCCGTTCACATGGATTGAGCCATCGGCAATCCATTTTTCAACTTGTCGGCGCGAGCCAACCCCTGCTTGCGCCAGCAGTTTCTGAATGCGTTCCGGTTGCGCGGACTTACTGGATGTTCTCGGTGAGTGGTTCTGGGGGGGGCGTCTTTTCATCGTCTTTCACGTCTCGTTGTGTTGGGGTTTCATCACCCAAGTTAAGTTGCACATCTCTCGATGGCAACAAGTCAATATCAAGCAAACTGGATAACGGCGGAAGGTCGCCTAAGGTTTGCAAGTTAAAATAATCTAAAAACTCTTTCGTGCTTGCATAAAGCGCAGGCCTGC
>JBDOOJ010000029.1:0-6485 GCA_039830885.1 Cycloclasticus sp. | reverse complement strand
CCGCGATTTTAGCCGGTGACGCACTCTTAACGCTTGCATTTAACACACTTGCCAAGGCTGATTGTTCAGCGGCGCAAAAAGTAAATTGCATTCAATTGTTATCGCAGGCATCTGGCTCCAGAGGCATGGTTGGCGGGCAAGCGATAGACTTAGCCAACGAAGGGCAGAGCGTTTCTATCGCTGACATAGAAAATATGCATTTACATAAAACAGGTGCACTAATTTGCGCCTGTATCACATTGGTTGCTGGGCTAAAGTTTCAACCATCTGATGCGCAATATATACGCCTAAAACACTATGCTGAGTGCGTTGGTTTGGCTTTCCAAGTGCAAGACGATATTCTGGATGAAACGTCCTCAACAGAAGCGTTGGGTAAAACACAAGGTAAAGACAAGCAAGCAAAGAAATCGACTTACCCAGCATTATTGGGTTTAAAAGCGTCAAAGCAGTTAACTGAAGACTTATACATAGACGCCATTGAACAGTTGTCGTCATTCGACGGGCGCGCCGATTACTTACGAGATATCGCGAAATTTAGCATCTCCCGTTTGGCATAATTTCAGCCATTCTATTAAGATGTTTACTTGCATACTTATTGCCAGCAAACGATAATACGCTACCTAATTTAACCGTATTTATTACTACTACGTGACTGAATCAAACGCCCACCCATTACTCGATAAAATCGACCTGCCCAGCGACTTACGTCAACTGCCGGCTGATGATCTTGTTGAGCTGTCGAATGAGTTGCGTGATTTTCTAATTTCCTCTGTTAGCAAGTCGGGTGGTCATCTTGCTGCAGGGCTTGGCACCATTGAATTAACGGTCGCTTTACATTACGTTTTTGACACCCCAAATGACAAACTAATTTGGGATGTAGGTCATCAAGCTTATCCGCATAAAATATTAACTGGCCGCAAAAACAGCATTTCTACCATCCGACAAAAAGACGGCATCACGCCTTTTGTTACTCGCGCTGAAAGTGAATATGATGCCTTTGGTGTCGGCCATTCAAGTACGTCAATCAGTGCGGCATTAGGTATGGCGATTGCCGCTAAATTAAACGATGAACAAAAACGCACCGTTGCGATTATTGGTGACGGCGGCATTACCGGCGGTATGGCATTTGAGGCGCTTAATCATGCTGGGGCTTTAGATGCGAATCTATTGGTCATACTTAATGACAACGACATGTCCATTTCGCCGAATGTTGGTGCCTTAAAAAATTATCTCGCTAGGCTTTTATCCGGCAAGGTATACACCACCGTTAAAGAAGGCAGCAAAAAAGTCATGTCCAAAATGCCGAGTGTTTGGGAGCTTGCAAGGCGTACCGAAGAACACGTGAAAGGCATGGTTGTTCCAGGCACTTTGTTTGAAGAACTCGGCTTTAATTACATAGGCCCAATTGATGGGCACGACCTGCCGACCTTAGTGAAAACCTTATCTAACATGAAGGACTTGCAAGGCCCGCAATTCCTTCATGTTGTTACTCAAAAAGGCAAGGGCTACTCACCGGCCGAGGCTGACCCAATTGGTTACCACGGCGTAGGTGCTTTCGATAGAACGCGAAACAACTTGCCTGAAAAAGCGGCTAGCGCACCAACTTACACTGAAGTATTTGGACAATGGTTAAGCGATGCGGCCTACGCTGACGATAAAGTCGTCTGCATAACACCCGCTATGCGTGAAGGCTCTGGTCTCGTTGAATTTGAACAGCGATTCCCTGAGCGTTACTTTGACGTTGGTATCGCCGAACAGCACGCAGTGACATTGGCAGCCGGCATGGCATGCGAAGGTTTAAAGCCCGTGGTGGCGATATACTCCACCTTTTTACAACGCGGTTATGATCAATTGGTGCATGACGTTGCATTGCAAAATTTGTCGGTGTTATTTGCCATTGATCGCGCAGGTGTTGTTGGCCCTGATGGCCCTACCCATTCTGGTTCTTACGATCTAACCTACCTACGTTGCCTACCTAACATGGTCATTATGACCCCGGCGGATGAGAATGAATGCCGTCAGATGTTGAATGCGGGACTTAATTACGAAGGCCCTGTTGCCGTACGCTATCCTAGGGGCAAAGGCCCCGGCGTTACTGTTAACAACACAACTGAACACATTGAGATGGGGCGCGCTATTCAAATTAGAGATGGCAAGGATATCGCTTTGCTCGCATTTGGCACGACGGTTGAACCTGCTTTAACGGTAGCTAATGAGTTAAATGCTACTGTCGTCAACATGCGTTTCGTCAAACCGTTGGACGAGATAATGATTCAACAAATAGCATCAACACACCACACCATCTTTACACTGGAAGAAAACGTCATTAAAGGTGGTGCAGGCAGTGCAATCAACGAGTTCGTCAACCAACAGAATCTAGACGTGCGCGTTATAAATATTGGCTTGCCCGATCTAAACCTCGAACATGGGTCCAGAGAAGAGTTGTTAAAAGAAGCGGGGCTGGATGCTGACGGCATTCAACAATCTATTCAATGCCAGCTCAATTCATCACACTAAGCGAATTAACGCATTATAATTAACGACAACATGAGCATCGAAGACGTACAAAATAGACCTGACTCTAGAAATATGCCAATCAACAAAGTTGGTATTAAAGATATTCGTCACCCCTTTGTGTTTGTTGACAAAGAGGGGCATCAACAAGCGACTGTCGGTACATTTAATATGTCTGTTAATTTGCCGCATCATCAAAAAGGCACGCACATGTCGCGTTTTGTTGCTCTTTTAAACGAGGACTGTCAGCAGCTTTCATTGCATAATTTCAGCGATTTGTTGGCAATGATGACGCATAAACTCGAAGCCGATACCGGCTACATGACCGCTGAGTTTTTATACTTTGTCAACAAATCGGCTCCGGTTACCGGCGTCAAAAGCTTGCTTGATTATCAGGTAAAACTCGACGGCCAATGGTCTAAAAGTAAGACACGTATAAACATCACCGTTGTTATCCCCGTCACTAGTTTATGTCCTTGCTCTAAGAAAATATCCGACTACGGCGCGCACAATCAGCGCTCACATATTACGGTTAGCGCAACGACCCATGGCGATGTGTTCGTTGAAGACATTATTCAATCAGTTGAACAACAAGCATCCAGCGAACTGTACAGCTTACTAAAAAGACCCGACGAAAAATACGTGACTGAGCGCGCATATGACAACCCTAAGTTTGTAGAAGACGTGGTCAGAGATGTAGCCAACGCACTGAATCAAGACGAGCGCATTCTAGCGTACACATTAGAAGCCGAAAATTTCGAATCCATACACAATCACTCAGCTTACGCGGTGATTGAAAACAACAAATCAACCTAAATAATACCGGAGCTTCAACAATGTCCAGCACTTTAGACCTAAGCCAATACGGCATCACCAATGCATCAGGGATTATTCATAACCCATCTTTCGATGTTTTATATGAGGAAGAAACCCGTGATGACCTAGTTGGCTATGAAAAAGGTACCGTGACCAATCTTGGCGCCGTCGCCGTCGATACGGGCATCTTTACAGGCCGTTCACCTAAAGACAAATACATCGTGATGGATGACGTGTCACGTGACACAGTGTGGTGGTCTACTCAAGGCAAAAACGATAACAAGCCACTGTCAAAAGAGAACTGGAACAATCTGAAATCATTGGTCACTGAGCAGTTATCTGGCCAGCGATTATTTGTTGTGGACACCTACTGTGGCGCAAACAAAGACACCCGTTTAGCCGTTCGCTTTATTGTTGAAGTAGCATGGCAGGCCCACTTTGTTAAAAATATGTTCATTCGTCCAAGCGAAGAAGAGCTTGCTACGTATGAGCCTGACTTCGTTGTCTTAAATGGCGCCAAAACCAACAACCCTAACTGGAAAGAGCAGGGCTTAAACTCCGAAAACTTTGTTGCCTTTAACTTAACTGAAAAAATGCAGCTGATTGGCGGCACTTGGTACGGTGGTGAAATGAAAAAAGGCATGTTCAGTATGATGAACTACCTGCTCCCTCTTCGTGGTATGGCCTCTATGCATTGCTCTGCCAATATCGGCAAAGACGGTGACGTTGCTATTTTCTTTGGCTTATCAGGCACAGGAAAAACAACCCTTTCAACCGATGCTAATCGTCAATTAATTGGCGACGATGAACACGGCTGGGACGACGACGGCGTATTCAACTTTGAAGGCGGCTGCTATGCTAAAGTCATCAACTTAAGCGCTGAAGATGAACCAGAAATTTATGGTGCCATTCGTCGTGACGCTTTATTAGAAAACGTAACCTTATCAGACGATAACGTTATTCAGTTCGCGGATAACTCAAAAACTGAAAACACACGTGTCTCTTACCCAATTGACCACATTGAAAACATCGTTAAGCCCGTCTCTAAAGGCGGTCACGCAAAAAAAGTTATCTTCCTAACCGCTGATGCTTTTGGCGTAACACCGCCTGTCTCTAAGCTAACGGCGGAACAAACAAAGTACTATTTCTTATCAGGCTTTACCGCTAAGTTAGCCGGCACAGAGCGCGGCATTACAGAACCAACGCCGACCTTCTCTGCTGCCTTTGGCGCTGCTTTTTTATCATTACACCCAACTAAGTATGCTCAAGAATTAGTGAAGCGGATGGAAGCCGTTGACGCACAAGCTTACTTAGTAAACACTGGCTGGAATGGCACCGGTAAACGCATATCCATTAAAGATACTCGCGGCATCATTAATGCTATTTTAGACGGCTCGATTGAAAATACCGACACAAAGCACATCCCGTATTTCAACCTTGAAATTCCAACATCATTAGAAGGAGTGCATAGCAACATCCTAGACCCACGTGATACATACGAAGATGCTGCTGAGTGGGACAAACGTGCTAAAAATCTAGCCGGACTGTTTGTTAAAAACTTTGAAAAATACACAGATACCGACGAAGGCAAGTCACTTGTAGAGGCTGGCCCGACGCTTTAGTAGGTTAAAACCCCCTGTTCCTTAAAGGCCATGTTACTGCATGGCCTTTTTTATACCCCAAAATAGCCCTAGAATTTATAGGCAAAAAAAAGCCATGCATTCGCATGGCTTTTCAATGTTTTAGAAAGAAGAATTAAAACAGGTGTTTCACACCATCGCGCTCTTCTTTTAATTCAGTTTCTGTTGCCGTCATTCTTTCTCGGCTAAAATCATTAATTTCAAGGCCTTGAACGATTGAATATTCACCGTCTTTAACCGTGACAGGGAACGAATAAATCAACCCATCTTCAATTCCGTAACTTCCGTCAGTAGGTATAGCCATGCTAACCCAATCACCGTCCGCTGTACCTTGAACCCAAGTCCGCATATGGTCAAGTGCAGAACTCGCCGCAGATGCCGCGCTAGAGAGGCCACGGGCTTTAATAATTGCCGCACCACGCTGTTGAACAGCAGGGATATAATCATCTGAATACCAGCTTGCATCAATTTTAGACAACGCAGCTTCACCGTTGATTAACGCATTGTGTAAATCAGGGTATTGCGTTGCTGAGTGGTTACCCCAAATAGTCATCTTAGTGATGTCTGTGTTATGAGAACCTGTTTTCTCGGCCAACAAACTCATTGCACGGTTGTGATCCAAGCGTGTCATGGCTGTGAAGTTACGTGGGTTTAAATCGGGTGCATTGTTCAACGCAATTAACGCATTGGTATTGGCTGGATTGCCAACAACTAACACTTTAACACCGCGTTTAGCTACTTTATTTAATGCTTTACCTTGTACCGAGAAAATCGCTGCATTGGCTTCAAGCAAGTCTTTACGCTCCATGCCTGGGCCGCGTGGACGTGCGCCTACTAAGAATGCGAAATCGATGTCTTTGAATGCAACTTCAGGCTCGTCAGAAATTAAGACGCTTTGTAATAACGGAAACGCACAATCATTCAATTCCATTACTGCACCTTCAAGCGCACCTAAAGCCGGTGTGATTTCTAACAGGTGTAAACAAATCGATTGGTCAGGGCCTAAAAAGTCGCCTGACGCAATACGAAATAATAGTGAATACGAAATTTGACCAGCGGCGCCAGTAACAGCTACATGAACAGGTGCTTTCATTTCTAACAATCTCCTTAATAAAAAATAGAATTATAGCTTAAAAGTGATATGCATTTAACGTTGCTTGAGGATGTTCTTTAAGTCGTAATGATATATAAAACCCGGTAACGCAAAAACAACAAATAGGCAAAGGGTCACGACATAAAATTCCCAATCTTGCTCACTCAAAACACCCATGGTTTTATATTCTAAAAACAAACCCGAAGCAAACGAAGCCGCATACCACACGAGCCATTCGAACCAACGGAGCCAGCCAGATTTATATGCGACCGCTTTAATACAAAACAACTTATCACTTAGCCATGCTAAATTAGCAGCGGCAATAGAAAAAATTAGAAATATATAAATGGAATATTGATTAATCATCCAGTCACTAACAGCCTTTTTATATTTGGTGCCGAGAGCGGGACTTGAACCCGCAC
>JBDOOJ010000054.1:0-6488 GCA_039830885.1 Cycloclasticus sp. | reverse complement strand
AAAGATGTTGATGGCTTTCACCCGTACAACATTGGCCGCTTGGCCTTGCGTATGCCTATTTTAAGGTCATGCACGCCTAAAGGTATTATGACGCTATTAAGGAGCACTAACATCCCGCTAGAAGGCAAAGAAGCCGTGGTTATCGGTGCGTCAAATATTGTTGGCCGCCCGGTTTCACTGGAGCTTTTGATGGCACGTTGTACGGTAACAACCTGTCACAGCCGTACCATTAATGTTAAAGAACACGTCAAACGTGCTGACATTATCATTGCTGCCGTAGGCATACCTGGTTTTGTGAAAGGTGACTGGATAAAACCCGGCGCTATTGTGATTGATGTGGGTATTAATCGATTAGATACTGGTAAATTGGCAGGTGACGTTGATTACAACGCGGCCTGTAATAACGCGAGCTGGATTACACCCGTACCCGGCGGTGTTGGCCCCATGACGATTGCTTCATTGCTTGAAAATACGCTTCAAGCGGCTGAATTACAAAACCAATAGAGTTTAGGTTTAGGCTTATTCCCTACGCCAAGTGGTTTCTTGGCCTTTATCTTCAACAATAACACCTTGCTCTTTTAGCTCGTCACGAATTTGATCTGCTAATCCCCAATTCCTATCCGCCTTTGCTTCTAAGCGTAGGGATATTTTGGCTTTTATATCATCATTACTGATTGCTTCGTCTGACCCAGTTGTCGACTGTAAAAACTCATCAGGGTTTTGATATAACAAGCCAAGTGGTTCTGCCATAACTAGCAAGTCACTAGTTGTTTTAGCGGCTAATTCAGGGTTGTCAGCCTTTAACTTGTTAATCTCATTAGCACATTCAAACAACACTGATATGGCCTTAGCTGAGTTGAAGTCATCATTCATCGCCGCTTCAAATCGTTCAACATAATCAGACTTCACCTCATTCGCAATAGGTGTAACACCACGTAAGGCAGTATATAACCGCTCTAGTGCTGAACGCGCTTCATTTAACGATTCATCAGAATAATTTAATGGACTACGATAATGGCTAGATAAAACAAAGAAACGAATTTCTTCACCACGGTATTTTTTTAGAACCTCACGAACGGTAAAGAAGTTGCCTAACGACTTAGACATTTTTTCATCATCAATGCGAACAAAACCATTGTGCATCCATGTATTGACGAAGGTTTCGCCCGTTGCCGCTTCTGATTGAGCAATTTCATTTTCATGGTGCGGGAACTGTAAGTCCATCCCACCACCGTGAATGTCAAAGTGATTACCTAAACAACAGGTCGCCATCGCTGAACATTCAATGTGCCAACCTGGCCGACCATTGCCCCAAGGTGAAGGCCAAAATGGCTCTCCGGGTTTAGCAGACTTCCATAAGACGAAGTCAAACGGATTACGCTTATTTTCATCCACCTCAACACGTTCACCGGCGTTCATATCATCCAGTTTTCGCCCAGATAATTGGCCGTAGTTGTCGAACGACTCAACCGAGTAATATACATCCCCATTTGGCCCAGCATATGCGTTGCCTTTATCTATTAAGGTTTCAATCATACTAATAATGCTATCAATTGAATTAGTCGCCAGCGGTTCTTCGTTTGGGTGTAGTACATTTAAAGATGCTTCATCTTGATGCATTTCATCAATAAAGCGTTTTGTTAAGTCCGTAAAGTCTTCACCCGCTTCGGCTGCTCTGGCGATAATTTTGTCGTCAATATCCGTAATATTGCGGACGTATTTAACCTCGTACCCCAAATACTTAAAATATCGAGCGACCACATCAAACACGACCATCACTCGAGCATGGCCAATATGACAATAATCGTAAACGGTCATACCGCAAACGTATAAACCCACTTTGCCTTCTTCGATTGGCACAAACGGTTGCTTTTCTCGATGAAGCGTATTGAAGATTTTAAGTTGACTCATAAGTTGGCACATGGATATTAAAATTAAGAACGGCATCATAACCGAATAACTAAGGGCAATAAAGCTGAGCCAAACTGCTTTATAATTTATTCTAAAACAGATAATATGCTTGCTCTTTCAGCATTAGAGACAAATAAATGATTAATAAAACTCTTTTACTACGTACGGCTGCTTTTTTTGCAGTGCTTCTTTCATCAACCTTACTTTACGCAACGGATACTTCAAACATGACCATTATTAAATTTACTACTAACCAAGGTGAAATCACTTTAGAGCTAGATAGCGAAAAAGCACCTAACACAGTTAAAAACTTCGTCGCCTATATAGAAGATGGCTTTTACGAAGGCACCATTTTTCATCGTATCATTCCTAACTTTATGGCTCAAGGTGGTGGTTTTACATCTGAGTTCCAACAAAAACCGGTTAAAGACCCTATTGAAAACGAAGCAGATAATGGTTTGAAGAATGACCGTGGCACAATCGCTATGGCAAGAACGGGCGACCCGCATTCAGCAACAGGCCAATTTTTCATCAACCTTAAGGACAATGATTTCTTAAATCACAGCTCTAAAACACAACAAGGTTGGGGCTACGCTGTATTTGGTAAAGTGACTGATGGTATGGATACTATCGATAAAATGGCGGCTATTCCTACAGGATCTGGCGGCATGTTCCCTACCGATGTACCGCAAGAAGAAGTGATAATCGAAAAAGCGGAAGTCGTTAAATAATTTGGCTCAACACACCCATTTTATTTCGGACTTGCATCTAACGAAAGATAGGCCAGATATAACTCAACGTTTTCTGGCCTATCTTGAGTCTCTCGACCAAAACGTCTCTCACCTCTATATTTTAGGTGACTTATTTGATGTGTGGGTTGGTGATGACGACTCAACCGAACCCAACAATGAAGTAAAGTCAGCTCTTAGCTCAGTTGTAGAAAATGGCATACCCATTTCCTTTATCGCGGGTAACCGTGACTTTTTAATGGGCCAACAGTTTTTCTCAGATACTGGCATTACCTGCCTTGATGATGCACACGTTATCGATTTATACGGCACCCCCACCCTACTGTTGCATGGTGATTTGTTGTGTACGGATGATATTGAGTACCAAAAATTCAGACAGTTAACCCATACAACAGCATGGCAAGATGACATGCTATCTAAACCTTTGGCCGAACGGTTAGCCATTGCCCAACATTACCGTAATGAAAGCGCTAAGAATAAAGCGGAGAAGTCGATGGACATCATGGATGTTTGTCATAAAACGGTCATTGAGACGATGCAACATCATCAGGTTCAACGACTCATTCATGGCCATACCCACCGGCCGAATGTGCATACATTCGATATAAATGGACACAAAGCAACGCGAATTGTTTTAGCTGAATGGGATACCGATAGCAGCGTATTAGATTGGGATAATACCGGTTATAACATCACACGACTAACGTAAAGGGCGCTTATCTAACCGTTCTAATTCCGCTAACTCATTTTCCGTAAACCCTGCCCGTAAGCGCAAAGGTCTATTAAAAGGGCCCAATACCTGGCCTTTTAAATAGAGTTCTATATTCTCAAAGAACGCCTCTTCTCTCTGTAACCCACTCTCATCACACACGTAATCTAACCACTTAGTTCCATATTCCACATGAGTGACTTCATCCTCTAGAATCACTTCTAAAATCGCAGCAGATGCGGTGTCCTTTTGTGCATTTAACTTATCTAACATCGCCGGTGTCACATCAAGACCACGGGCTTCTAAGTAACGTGGAACAAGCGATAAACGTGCAACCAGATCCGTCTCAGTTTTAACTGCCATAACCCATAAGCTATCATGTGAAGGAATGTCGCCGTATTCACAATCATAATGTTTTAGGTGTTCGCACAACATTTCAAAGTGCTTACACTCATCATTTGCCACGTATAACCAATCCATATAAAACTGTTTTGGTAAGCCTTTAAAACGATAAGCAATATCTAAAGCGAGTTTTATCGCGTTAAACTCTATATGAGCAATAGCATGAACAAAAGAGCGCTTTCCCGCCTCAGAACCCAAGCGCCGCCGCGGCACATCCCTTGGTGGCACACATAAGGGTTTGTTAGGAAAAGCGACTTGGCTGATAGGTAAAATAACCCTTTCGTTGCCATCACTAACAATGCTTGTTGAAGATGCCTTTAGGAAGGCCTGACGCGTGCACGCCAAGGTTTCTTCAACAGATGACGTGGTCAGTGCTTTTTCAATTAATGTAAACAAGTTATGTCCAATTTTTATGTACTACTGAGTTGATTTTATCGTATCTGTTGTATACTTGCCTGACCGTTCTAATAACAATAACGAGATTTTATAATGAGTAAATACGATTATGACTTGATAGTGATTGGCACTGGCCCTGGTGGCGAAGGTGCGTCAATGAAGGCCTGTAAAGAAGGCAAAAAAGTGGCCATTATTGAAAAATATCAAGACGTAGGTGGTGGCTGTACTCATTGGGGAACTATTCCGTCTAAAGCACTACGTCAAGCGGTACAGCACGTTATTCAATTCAATCGTAACCGTTGGTTCAAAGAAGCATGTGGCGGTCCAATACAACTAACCTTCCCGCAATTACTCAGTTCAGCGACAGAAGTTATTAGCAAACAAGTAACAATGCGTAGCAGTTTTTATGAGCGTAATAATACCGATTTAATCTTTGGTACTGCAACGTTTATTGACGATAACACGATGTCTATCAAGCCACCATCAGGTAAGAAAGTTAGAAAAATCACTGCCGAAAAATTCGTGCTTGCACCTGGGTCACACCCCTATCGTCCGACTGATGTGGATTTCAATGCAGGTAACATTTTCGACAGCGATACGATCCTCAATTTAGATTTCACGCCCCGTTCTATTACTATTTATGGCGCTGGTGTTATCGGTTCTGAATATGCCTCTATCTTCCAAGGCTTAGGCGTTAAGGTTAATCTTATTAACACACAACCTGCCCTGTTAGCTTTTTTGGATGAGGAGATCGTACATGCGCTCAGCCATGACATGCGTAAACAAGGTGTCGTTATTCGCTCTAACGAAGAATATGAATCCATCACATCTGATGAAAAGAGTGTTACTACAAAACTGGCTTCAGGTAAAAAAATTAAAACAGATATTTTCTTATGGGCCAATGGTCGTACCGGTAATTTCGCAGATCTAGACTTAAATAAAGTCAGTATTAAACCCAACTCTCGTGGGCAAATTAATGTCAATGAAAATTACCAAGTTGAAGGCAAAGAGCACATTTATGCCGTTGGTGACTTTATTGGCTACCCCAGTTTAGCCAGCGCGGCTTATGATCAAGGCCGTTTTGCAGCGACTCACCTTATTGAGGGCTCCTGTGATGCAACATTGGTTAAAGATATCCCAACAGGCATTTATACCAATCCAGAAATTAGCTCCGTCGGCTACACGGAAAAAGAATTAACTGAACAAAAAGTACCGTATGAGACAGGCTATTCACGTTTCGACTCGCTCGCTCGGGCGCAAATTTCCGGGGAGACACAAGGTCTGCTTAAAATAATTTTCCACTCAGAGACTTTACAAATTTTAGGCGTGCACTGTTTTGGTGACCAAGCCGCAGAGATTATCCATATTGGTCAGGCGATTATGGCTCAACCAGGTGAAGCAAATACCCTGCTTTACTTTACCAATACAACCTTTAACTACCCAACAATGGCCGAAGCCTACCGTGTGGCGGCTTTAAATGGCTTAAACCGCTTAGAAAACCATTAAAGCCTGCGATATATGCGCGAAGAGTATTTAGCGAAGGTGAGCGAGCCAATATTGGCAATGGCTTCTTTTGGAATGGAATATTAAGCCATCATTCATTTTATAACCGTATAGTTAAGGAAGTTCTTACGATATGGAGTAAACGATGAATAAAATTATTTTGCTATTAAGCCTTAGTGCCCTATTAACACCCGCCATTGCACATGAGGTGCAGCCAGAAGGTATCGTCAATATTCAAGCATCCGCTAGCATCGAAGTTGAAACCGATACCATGCAAGCGACTATTGCAGTTGAAGCTGAAAACTATGACCCTGCAGTATTAGCAAGAAAAATTAACGAACAAATGTCATGGGCATTATTAACAGCAAAGTCCTACAAAGATATTAAAGTTAAGGGTGGCCAATACACCTCTCACCAACTGTATAACAAACGTATTTTTAAAGCATGGCGAGGTACTCAACACATAACATTAGAAAGTAAAAACAGCGCCGAATTAGGTGAGCTTATCGGCCTATTACAGAAAAAACTTTTAATAAAGTCCCTTCGCTATAAAGTATCTAAAGAAAAAATCCAAATCGTTAATAAACAATTAACTAAACAGGCTATTGAAAATTTTAAAGAAAAAGCCGAACTCATTACTAAAGGGTTCGATAAAAACAAATACGTGATTCATCAAATTAATATTAATGCAAATAACCAGCAACAGCCTGTTTATTATGCCAAGTCACGGTTGATGGCTGCTGATTCTATGAGGGCTGAAAGCATGCCAGCACAACTGCAACAAAATACATCAAATATTCGTGTGAATATTAATGGTT
>JBDOOJ010000104.1:0-1904 GCA_039830885.1 Cycloclasticus sp. | reverse complement strand
TAGAATCAGGCCGCGTGGCTTATTGTGAAGAAGTGTTAGATTTACCCTTAACAGCCGATATGAAAGTAGGGTGGTTGTTGGCTGATATTCAATGTGCCTTTCTTCAACAAGTGCATTACCCCGAAAACCTAAAGGTAGTGACTCGGATAAGTAAAATAGGAAACAAGAGTGCAACTGTGCTGGCAGAAATTTACCGGGAAGGTGAAGACAAGCCAGTCATTACAAGCAATGGGGTAATGGTTTGGTTTGATTTTGAAAGCCAACAAACGGCACCCATTCCAGATGCTATAAAAACAAAAGTGCTCGCTTATGAGAAAACAGTCGAAGGGCTATAGGTATCATGTCTAAAAAACGGGTATTGTTATCTTGGAGTAGCGGTAAAGACAGCGCATGGACACTCTATCAATTACAGCAAGACGATGATATTGAATTAGTTGGCCTCGTCACCACCGTTAACGAAACGCATCAACGCGTTGCCATGCACGCAGTTCGTGTTTCACTGCTTGAACAACAAGCTAAAGCGGCCGAATTACCGTTACATATCATCAATATCCCTCATCCATGCAGTAACGAGCTGTACAACCAAGCGATGAATAACTTTTTTTCATCAATTGAAGGGCAGGCCATCACGCACACGGCCTTTGGTGATTTGTATTTAGAAGATATTCGCCAATACCGCGTGGATAATCTAAAGAGCACAGGGCTAGAACCGTTATTTCCGCTGTGGTTAAGGCCAACCGATCAACTTGCGCAAGCGATGTTGGACGGTGGGTTAAAAACGCGGATTACTTGTGTAGACCCAAAACAATTACCCGCCAGTTTTTGTGGTCGTGAGTTTAATCAGCAATTCTTAAACGACTTACCAGACGGCGTAGACCCGTGCGGTGAAAACGGCGAGTTTCACAGTTTTGCTTATGCAGGGCCTATGTTTAAAAACGCCATCAGCATAACGTCAGGCGAGGTAGTGGAACGTGATGGTTTTGTATTTGCCGATTTATTACCAGAAGGCTCCGCAGCGTGAACACCCTAAACTTCGATAATCAGTTTGTTAAACAACTGCCCGTCGATAAGGTAGAAGAAAACTACCCACGGCAAGTACAAGGCGCGTGTTATTCGTGGGTAAAGCCCAAACACATGCAAGCACCGGCAATGGTGGCGTATTCAACAGAAGCGGCAGAATTATTGGGGTTAACAGAGCAAGACTGTGAATCTTCAAGCTTTTTAAACGTCTTTTCAGGCAATGAACAGCTTGATGGCATGCAAGCCTATGCCAGCTGTTACGGTGGGCACCAGTTTGGTAATTGGGCTGGCCAGTTGGGTGATGGCCGCGCCATTAACTTAGGCGACATTATCAATCAGCAAGGCGAGCGTTGGGCGTTGCAACTCAAAGGCGCTGGGCCAACGCCATATTCAAGAACCGCCGATGGCTTGGCGGTATTGCGCTCATCCATTCGCGAATTTTTATGCAGCGAGGCAATGTATCACCTCGGCGTGCCGACTACACGCGCATTAAGCCTCGTTACGACGGGAGAAGAGGTCGTGCGAGATGTTATGTACGATGGCAACCCAGCACCCGAACTTGGCGCCGTGGTGTGCCGTTTAGCCCCTTCATTCACACGCTTTGGGCACTTTCAATATTACGCGCAACAAGAGAGTGGCCTGCTCAAACAGTTTGTCGATTACACCATCAGCACAGATTTTCCGCACTTGCTTAAAGCAGGTGCAGAGCTAGATAAGCAAACCTATTTAACGTGGTTTCAAGAAGTGTGCGATACAACGTGCGATATGATTGTCGGCTGGATGCGCGTCGGCTTTGTACACGGCGTTATGAATACCGATAACATGTCGATACTCGGCTTAACGATCGACTACGGCCCCTACGGTTGGTTAGAGTCTTACGACCC
>JBDOOJ010000034.1:0-23829 GCA_039830885.1 Cycloclasticus sp. | reverse complement strand
TGAGTAGTGCGATCGATGGCGTTGAGTTTATTTGCGCAAACACAGACGCTCAAGCGTTAAAAAATACGCCAGTACGCACAATTTTGCAATTAGGCTCTAACAGCGCAAAAGGTTTAGGTGCAGGCGCAAATCCAGATATTGGCAAGCAAGCAGCCATTGAAGATAGAGAGCGCATTCAAGAAGTTATTCAAGGTGCTGATATGGTCTTTATCACAGCGGGCATGGGTGGTGGAACCGGTACAGGCGCCGCGCCTGTGGTGGCTGAAATTGCCAAAGAACTGGGTATTTTAACGGTCGCAGTAGTGACTAAACCTTTCCCGTTTGAAGGCAAAAAAAGAATGCAAGTGGCCGATAAAGGTATCGAAGAACTCAGTCATTACGTGGATTCATTAATCACGATTCCTAATGAAAAGTTGTTGCATGTGTTAGGCAAAGATATGACCTTGTTAAATGCGTTTAAAGCGGCTAATGATGTGCTATTGGGTGCGGTGCAAGGTATTGCCGAACTGATCACACGTCCGGGCTTAATTAATGTCGATTTCGCGGATGTTAAGACGGTTATGTCCGAGATGGGAGACGCAATGATGGGAACAGGTACCGCTAGAGGCGAGTCACGTGCCAGAGAAGCGGCAGAAGCTGCAATCCATAGCCCACTTTTAGAAGATATTAATGTACAAGGCGCACGAGGTATTTTGGTTAATATCACTGCCGGTTTGGATATGTCGATTGGCGAGTTTGAAGAAGTTGGGCAAGCAATAAGAGAGTTTGCAGCAGACGATGCAAATGTTGTCGTCGGAACGGTAATTGATCCTGAATTGACAGATGAAATGCGGGTAACAGTTGTAGCGACAGGCTTAGGTCAGGCAGTAGCAGCAGTAGAACCAACCCCGATTGTTCAAGTGCAAAGGGAGCCAATTAAGGTCGCAGCTTTAACAGAAGAAGACTTCGATATTCCAACAGTCATGCGTGATAAAGCAGGAGCTGCGTCACAAAAAGTGAGTGGATTGGACAGCACGATGGACCCCGCTTATCTTGATATACCTGCTTTCTTACGACGCCAAGCGGATTAATAAACCTAGGCTACCGCTCTCAGAAGACAATCATTTGAGAGCGGTAAAAGGCCAGTGTTGTAGCTGAGCTTTTTGTCCATATATTAAAGTATGGTAGTATAAACAGATAATAATGATAAAAACGCAACTAACAAAACATCTGCTTGGGGACACTAAATGATTAAACAACGGACGCTGAAAAACGTGATTCGTGCAACCGGTGTGGGTTTGCACAGCGGCGAAAAAGTTTATTTAACACTGCAACCTGCCGGGGTTAATGTTGGAATTGTATTTCGCAGAATCGATTTTGATGAGCCTGTCGTTATTCCAGCTAAAGCTCAAAATGTAGGTGACACGCAGTTATCAACAACATTAATTCAAGATGGTGTTCGCGTTTCAACGGTTGAACATTTGTTGTCCGCCATCGCTGGTTTAGGCATAGACAACCTCTTTATAGATTTAAGCGCAGCCGAAGTGCCCATCATGGATGGCAGCGCCGGCCCGTTTGTTTTTCTACTGCAATCAGCGGGTATAGAAGAACAAAATGCACCTAAACGCTATATCCGCATTAAAAAAGAAGTGCGTATCGAAGACGGTGATAAATGGGCGAGCTTTATTCCGTTTGAAGGCTTTAAGGTTGGTTTTAGTATCGAATTTGACCACCCGGTTTTTAAATCGCGGATACAAGAAGCGACGATTGATTTTTCATCTACCTCATTTGTTAAAGAGATTAGCCGTGCACGCACGTTCGGTTTCATGAAAGACATCGAAATGTTACGCAAGCGTAACTTGGCCTTAGGTGGCAGCATGGATAACGCCATTGTTGTCGATGATTTCAGAGTGTTGAATGAAGATGGCCTGCGTTACGAAGACGAGTTTGTAAAACACAAAATTTTAGATGCCATTGGAGACCTATATTTATTAGGTCATAGCCTAATTGGGGAATTCCATGGGTATAAATCGGGTCATGAGCTTAATAATAGACTGCTCAGAGAGTTACTCGTTCAAGAAGACGCGTGGGAAGAAGTGACCTTTGAAGAAGATGACACATTCCCAATTTCATATATCGAGCCATTACCCGCGTCAGTTTAGTAAATTATTTTTCTTTAGTGTCTTGATGAGTTTATTCATGGAGATGCTAAGTTTATCTGAAGACTCAATATTATTGGCTTCTGATAGAAAGCTGATTGTTTTGTTCGAAGGTGTTTTAGGTGCTTTTTGATGCCGAGTTACGTGTTTGCTAAGTATGTTCACCTTCAAAGCATGAACCCGTTCACCGACGTGTTGTGATAAAGCGTTTAAAATAGCTTGGCGCATATAAAGAAGTTTAGATGCCCAAACAGATGAGTCGGTAAATAGGATAACGTTGTTTTTACTGTAGGTGGTATGTAAACAATGGGTGGCTAAATTATCAGGTAAGGCGGACTGAATAACACGGAGCAGTTGCTCTTGTTGATTCAGTTGCTTTCGAATTTGCTGTAAACCATTCAAGGGTACTTGGTTATTTTTGAATGCTTGTTTAAACATAAGAGATTAGGCGTAAATAAAGAATATGCAAATTATACTACTAACAAAATGTCAAAAGAAAACGTTCAGTTTTTCTAGCGGTCATCAAAAAGCGCTTATGGCTGTGATTGGCAGCGTCGTGTTGGTGTTGACCGCATATTTTTATATTGTGACGGCTTCGGAATCCCAATTCGGCAATCAATCTACCGTCGCTGAGAAAGAACTTTTAGCGCAACGTATAGAGATAGCAAGAATGCGCGAAAAAACACGCAATACGTTAGATAATTTGGCGCTGCGAGTGGGTCAAATGCAAGCGCAATTAACAAGGTTAAACGCAGTAGGCGAGCATTTAGCACAAAAAGCGAAGCTATCATCACCGGAATTTAATTTTAATGAACAGCCGGCGATTGGCGGTGCAGATGCTCAAGCTATGGCAAGTAGTTTTACCCAAGATCAGTTGTTACATGATATTGACGCACTTGATGAGCAACTTAACTTACGTGAAAAACAATTAGAATTACTTGATGTTTTTTCCGCAAATAAAAAATTATCTAAAGAAGCGAGGCCTGCTGGTTTACCGGTTGAAAAAGGCTGGCTTTCATCGTTTTATGGCTACCGCGCTGACCCGTTTACGGGTAAGAGAACCTTCCATCACGGGGTTGATATCGCAGGTAAAAGCGGCACGAAAGTATTGGCTGCTGCCTCGGGTATAGTGACATGGACAGGCAAGAAAAGTGGTTACGGTTACTTGATTGAAATTGACCATGGTTCCGGTTACATAACGCGTTATGGCCATAATAAGGAAATTATCGTTAAAGTGGGCGCGCTGGTTAAGCAAAGTGACATGATCGCCAAAATGGGCTCAACGGGCCGTTCAACGGGTCCACATGTGCATTTTGAAGTGTTACGCCACGGTAAAAAAGTAAATCCACGTAAATACCTATACAGCGCTCGATAATCTTTAAGATTCGAGCATTTCAACTGCCAGTTGTATCGCGTTTTGCGGTATCATTCGGCCTTTCGTTTTACATAAAAAATCTCCGGTAATGATCGCAAATCTCGTAAAGAAAGTTTTTGGTAGTCGTAATGACAGGCTGGTTAAAGCCAAACAAAAAATCGTTAACTCTATTAATGCGCTTGAAGAGCCGATTAAAGCGTTAGATGACGCGGCGTTAAAAGCTAAAACAGAAGAATTTAGAACAAGGCTGGAGCAGGGTGAAACGCTTGATTCATTGCTGCCAGAAGCCTTCGCAGTGGTAAGAGAAGCGGGTATTCGTTCTTTGGGTATGCGCCACTTTGACGTTCAATTAATTGGTGGCATGGTCCTTAATGATGGCCGTATCGCTGAAATGAAAACAGGCGAGGGTAAAACTCTGGTAGCGACACTGTCAGCTTATTTAAACGCCCTTCCAGGTAAAGGCGTTCATATGGTCACGGTGAATGACTATTTGGCAGAACGTGATTCTGAATGGATGGGTAAACTGTTTGAGTTTTTAGGTATGACAACGGGCGTTATTGTTAATATCATGAGTCCAGAGCAGCGTCGTGTGGCCTATGCCGCGGATATCACCTATGGCACAAACAATGAATTCGGTTTTGATTATCTTCGAGATAACATGGCTTTTGGTGTTGAAGATAAAGTTCAGCGTGAACTGTATTACGCCATTGTGGATGAAGTTGATTCGATTCTTATTGATGAGGCGAGAACACCGCTGATTATTTCAGGGCCTACGGACGATAAAAGCGAGCTATACCTCAAGCTTAATGAACTGATTAAAGACCTTGTTCCAGAATTAGAAGCTCAAGAAGGTGATTACACCATTGATGAGAAAGCAAAACAGGTTTATTTAACTGAGTCAGGCCATGAGAAAATTGAAGAGTTATTAACCACCAGTGGCTTATTAAACGAAAACGAAAGCTTATACGATGCCAGTAATATTGGTTTGATGCATCACGTGTATGCGGCGTTACGCGCCACCAGCTTGTACCAAAAAGATGTCGACTATATTGTGCAAAACGCACAAATAGTCATCGTTGACGAGTTTACTGGTCGGTCAATGCCAGGGCGCCGTTGGGGAGAAGGGTTGCATCAAGCCATTGAAGCTAAAGAAGGCGCAAAGATACAAAGCGAAAACCAAACAATGGCGTCGATTACATTCCAGAATTACTTCAGGATGTACGACAAGTTGTCGGGTATGACCGGTACGGCTGATACTGAAGCGTTTGAGTTCCAGCAAATCTACGGCTTAGAAGTGATAGTGATCCCAACGCATCGGCCCATGACTCGTGATGACGCCGGTGACCTTGTGTATTTAACCGCGAAAGAAAAGTACGAAGCAGTTATTGAAGACATTGAAGACTGTTATAAACGAAAACAACCGGTGCTTGTCGGTACAACCTCTATCGAGGTATCAGAGTTTATTGCGGAAAGCCTAGAAAAAAAGAAAGTGCCGCACGAAGTTTTAAACGCCAAACAGCACGAAAGAGAAGCGCAAATTATTGCCAATGCAGGTGCTTTGGGTTCGGTCACTATTGCGACAAACATGGCAGGTCGTGGTACGGATATCGTTTTGGGCGGTAAGCCAGAAGACGGACAAGAAACAGACGAGTGGAAGAAAAAACACCAAGATGTAATAAATGCGGGTGGTTTGCGCGTTATTGGAACGGAGCGACATGAGTCACGACGTATTGATAATCAATTACGTGGCCGTTCAGGTCGTCAAGGTGATCCAGGCGCAAGTCGTTTCTATTTGTCGTTAGAAGATAGTCTGATGCGTATTTTCGCATCCGAACGCGTATCCGGTTTAATGCAAAAACTCGGTTTAGAAAAAGGCGAATCAATCGAACACCCTTGGGTCAGTAAGGCGATTGAAAATGCCCAGCGTAAAGTGGAAGGGCATAACTTCGATATCCGTAAGCAACTACTGGCTTATGATGATGTCGCCAATGATCAACGCCGAGTTGTTTACGAACAACGTAATGAAATAATGGCATCGGAGAATATCTCTGACACCATCGTATCCATACGTGAAGACGTGGTAAATGACCTTGTCAGCCAATACATTCCCATGCAATCTATGGAAGAGCAGTGGGACTTAGACGGGCTGGAAAAGACGTTAGATGAAGCATTCCTTTGCAAGTTAGCGGTTAAAACAATACTGGAAGAAGATGAAAGTTTGCACGAGGAAAACTTGCGTGAACTCATTTTGAAGACGGTGACAGACGAGTACGCAAAAAAAGAAATTTTAGCGGGGGGCGAGGTGCTTCGGCATTTTGAAAAATCCGTGATGCTGCAGACGCTTGATGCCTTGTGGAGAGAACACCTTGGTGCGATGGATCACTTAAGGCAGGGTATTCACCTTCGTGGTTACGCGCAAAAAGACCCTAAACAAGAATATAAACGTGAAGCGTTTGAATTGTTTACAAGCATGTTAGACGCGTTAAAACGTGAAGTGGTAACGTTGGTGACCAAAGTTCAAGTGCGCGCCGAAGAAGACGTGCGAGCAGTAGATGAACAGCGTCGGTTACAACAAAACATGCAGTTCCAACACGCCGATGCCAATGCGCTTGACGATGAGCAACAAGCTCAAAAAACAGATAAAGACCAACCGTTTAAACGGTCAGATAAAAAAGTTGGCCGTAACGAACCGTGTCCGTGCGGCTCGGGTAAAAAATTCAAACAATGTCACGGCAAACTGTAAGACAACGGTATTTAATACGGTCGCACAACCCTAGGAGTTACGTCAAATGCCAGTCGGTGGTGTAGTTGCTTTAACATTAAAAGCCATATCAGGCATTCGAATTGGCACAGCCTCTGCGGGGATTTCTCAAACAATTCGAGATGACGTGACAGTTTTCGAATTAGCAGCAGGCACGCAAGTTGCTGCGGTGTTCACTAAAAATAAATTTTGTGCTGCGCCCGTTACGCTGGCTAAAAAACACCTCAAAGATTCGGCCGCTAAATACCTATTAATCAATTCAGGTAATGCAAATGCTGGCTTAGGGGATTTAGGGTTAGTGTCGGCGCAGCAGTGCTGCCAAGGTTTAGCTGACGTCGCCAAGGTCGAGGCCATGAATGTATTGCCCTTTTCGACGGGTGTTATTGGTGAGCCATTTCCGGTTGATAAATTAACGGCTGTATTACAGGATGCCGTTAATAATGTAGCCGAAGATAATTGGCCAAGTGCTGCGAAAGCGATTATGACCACGGATACCTGCGAAAAAGGTTGTAGTCGCACGTTTGAATTAAATGATGCAGAAGTAACCATTACGGGCATTGCAAAAGGTTCGGGCATGATTCATCCCAATATGGCGACCATGTTGTCGTACATCGCCACGGATATGCCCATTCAACAAGAGCTGTTGCAGACAATGCTCAGCGAAGCCGCCGATGCATCGTTCAACCGTATAACGGTGGATGGTGATACCTCAACCAATGATGCCGTTGTGCTGATGGCAACATCTAAGGTTGACGTTCCGTTGATTGATTCACAAGATGATGCACGTTACGGGCTGTTTTTGTCAAAACTAAAAGAAGTCTGTTGTTACCTAGCCGAAGCCATTGTGCGTGATGGAGAAGGGGCGACCAAACTGATTAATATTCAGGTTGAGAATGCCAGAAGCGAGCAAGATGCAAAAGAAGTCGCCTATACCATTGCTCAGTCGCCCTTAGTAAAAACCGCATTTTTTGCCAGCGATCCAAATTGGGGGCGTATTTTAGCCGCCGTTGGCCGCGCGAATATTGCAAGCCTCAACGTCGATAAGGTGTCTATTTATCTCAACGATGTTTGCATTGTGGATGCAGGGAAGCGAGCAGAGGATTACACCGAAGAGCAGGGGCAAGCCGTGATGAACAAGGAAGAAATTACCGTACGTGTTTGTTTGGCGCAAGGTGATTACAAGTCTTCAGTGCTCACGTGCGACTTGTCCTATGACTACGTCAAAATAAACGCAGAATATCGTTCTTAACCGGCTCAAAACGCACGCTAAATGTTACATGTAGCCGTCGGCGTTATAAAAAATAAACAAGGCGAGGTGTTAATCAGTCGTCGAGCCAGTGGCGCCCGCCAAGGTGATTTATGGGAATTCCCCGGCGGCAAAGTAAAAGAAGGCGAAACCACCCATCAAGCATTAAAAAGGGAATTGATTGAAGAGCTTGGCATCACCATTAGGTCGTCTAAGCCGATGCTCGATATATATCATGACTATTTCGATTTGAAAGTACACCTTGATGTACATCAGGTTGGTGCGTTCGATGGCGAACCGCGTGGTTTAGAAAATCAACCAGTCAAATGGCTGGCGATAGCCGAACTCAAAAAATACACCTTTCCTGTGGCCAATAAGAAGATTATAGATAGCTTAAATCTGCCCTGTTATTATCCGATTGTCGATGATTCATTGGGTAGTGCGCAACAGATGCTGGGGCATTTAAGTGGGTTGCTGGCAGAGGGTTATTCAATGATCCAATTACGTGCAAAGTCGATGGATAAGGTGGGCTTTTCACAGCTAGCACAAGCAGCAATGAAGTTATGCGATAAAAAAGCCGCGACTCTGTTTTTAAACACGAGTGTCGACACAGCATTGGCACTGAATGCACAAGCAGTACACCTAAGCGTTGATGAGCTGGTTTCGACACGCCTACCGCTTCCTAGTGGTCTTACGGTGGCAACCTCGTGCCATTGCGAGCAAGAACTAAGGCAAGCGCAAGATGCGGGTGTTTTGTTTGCAGTTCTATCACCCGTTGCCAGAACGTCATCGCACCCAGAATCGCAACCGCTAGGTTGGGAATTGTTTTCTAATACGGCAGAAAAATTCAAACTTCCCATTTTTGCGTTAGGTGGAGTGGGACCTAAGGATATACAACGGGCAAAATTAAAAGGGGCTTATGGTGTGTCGGGTATTAGCGCGTTTAAAAAGGAAGCGAATTAACGTATTTCCAAAAAAACTATTCCTCGGAAAATTGTTGTTCGTCCGTTAAGAAAGCTGGCTCACCTGCAATAGCATGTTTTTCTGAAGCCCAGTCGCCCAAGTCAATCAACTTGCAACGTTCGCAACAAAAGGGTTTGAAAGGAAATTCTTTTGTCCAGAAGAGTTTTTTTGAACATGAAGGGCAAGAGATAGGTGTCGTCATAAGTTTAGAGTTGGCAGATGCTTAAAGTGAAATCGACGTTGTCCTTTGTTTGGCTGGGCCTTTCGGCTTCATTTGGTTGCATAAAACGCACGGTAAAACGATGTTTTCCGCCGCTTATCTCTGCAAAGCACTCGTTGTTTATTGCCAGCGAAACGCGTAGCAATTGCACAGGCTGAGCCGATTCAAGATTTTGTTGGTAGAAACCCGAGTCAGCCGTTTTTAATGCGGGTGTCGCGCTAAAACGAATAAATTGTAAGAGTAAAGAAATGGCTTTTCTAATGGGGTTTAAATGGCCAGTCCAAGCCTGCATTGCTTCTCGACGTTGTGCCAAGGGTTTATTTAACCAAAAGTGATACGCGGGCAGGTCAAAATCGCAAGTGCCCCCGGGTATGCTGCTGCGTTGAGCCAAACACTTCAATAAATCAACTTGCCCTATCACGTGGTCAATTCTGCCCGTGGTAGACATTAACTGAAGATTTAATTGGTTGAGCTGTTCGATGCTCTGCTCAAGCTTGTCGCGATCTACGTTCGGATTTTGGACAAAAACAACCAACGATTTGGTATGACGTTCAATTTCTTTGGTTATTTCATTTCTTAAGTCGGTTCTACCAGAAATGGAAAGAATATCTAATAGACAGCCCAGTTCAGCTCGATTTTGCCACTCACCATCGTGTTGTGAGAAGTGATGCATTTGCTCAAATAAATCCTCTAAGCGCAAAAAGGTTCGGATGCGTTCGCTTAGGGGTAGTTCGTAAGTTATTTGTTCAGGCACTTGATTGTCGTGAGCTCTTAAAGTGACTATTTTGCAGGATGCGTGTGGTTTTTTCCAGTACTTATTTTCAGGTAAAGTGAGTGAAGTTTATCAATGTCACTCTTCAGTTTTTCTAATGTACCGTCATTGTTAAGAATGTCATCTGCATGCGAGAGACGAAATTCACGTGAGCATTGGGAATCCATAATTGAACCAATCATTGAATCGCTGAGTTGGTCGCGAGCTTTTACCCTTGTTATTTGTGTTTCTTCCGAGCAGTCAATCACCAGCACACGGTCAATATTTTCTTGGTGCTTGGTTTCAAATAATAGCGGAATACTCAACATACCATATGGCGAATCAAACGCGTTAAGCTGTTGATCCATGGTTCGATAGATAATGGGGTGCAGAATGCTTTCCAGCAATGCTTTTTTGTTAGGCTTAGCAAACACCAATTCGCGTAAGTATTCCCTGTTAAGCGCCCCGTTAGTTAGCAGTATTTGTTGCCCAAATGCGTTTGCGAGCTTAACTAAAGCAGGTTGCCCTGTTTGTACAATAGCGTGTGAAATTTCATCAGCATCGACAACGGGTACATTTTTCTCTTTGAATAATTGGCTTACCGTCGTTTTTCCACAGCCAATCCCGCCGGTTAAACCAATGGTTAGCATGGGTGATTACAAGCCAACGAATTGTAGATAAGCGTGGTTGATTTGGTTACCCCAGATTAGAGCAATAAACGCAGCAATTGATAAATAGGGCCCAAAGGGTATGGGCACGTTCTTATCACGGCCTTTCATCGCGATAAGTGAAAGGCCAATGATGGCGCCAACAAAGGCCGATAGCATGATTACCAGCGGCAGCATCTGCCATCCTAGAAAAGCACCTATAGCGGCAAGAAGTTTAAAATCACCGTAGCCCATGCCTTCCTTGCCGGTAGCCAGTTTGAATAGCCAAAACACAGACCAAAGGCATAAATAGCCAGCTAAGGCACCAATCAGTGCAACTTGCGGAGATACAAAAACATTAAACAAGCTGATGAATAATGCAAACCAGAGTAATGGAAGCGTGATGTTGTCGGGCAATAATTGCGTATCAATATCAATTAAGGTTAGGCCAACTAAGGCCCAGGTGAAAAATAAGGCGGCGCAAGTTTGCACGCTAACGCCAAATTGCATAGCAATCAGAATGGACAATAAAGCCGTGATTAATTCAACGGCGGGATAACGAATTGAAATGCTTACTTGGCAATTTTTACAACGCCCTTTTAGGAACAAGTAACTCAAAACAGGGATATTCTCAATCGCGCTGACAGCGGTCAAAAAGTTTAGTTTTAAATTTCTTTATCATTTTAACGCTAGTGTAACACCAAGTGATATAGTTTTTTCCATTAGTGGGTGCAGCGCCGAGTTTTTGTAACTTTTATAGTGAGGTTCAATCAGTTTTAGAAGAGGCAATTAAGGAATAGTTTGAATTATGTCATTAAAAGTCCTCTTGTTTAGTGATTGTGTTTTTAGCGTTGATACGTCAAGACGGATAGCTGAGCTGTTTCATTTTAGCGGGTTCTCTTGTATCGCTATTCTAAAATCATAATACCTCTTTTTAGGTTGGCCTTAATCAAAGGTTCTTTACGGCTTATTACTTATCGGTATTTCTATAATGCAAAGACGAAATTTGTTCAGACAATATTCCCATCAAGAAGATAAAAACGGATGCGACGTACAGGAGTAAACTGCCGTTGCTGAATTTTCCAGAGGATACATAACTATCGATATGGTTGATGATGCCTAAAAGGAAGAATAATGCGCTGGTCGGTAAAAATAATCGCATGGGTGAGAATAGCGCACCAATTTTTAAGATGATAACGAAGAAGCGTAAGCCATCTTTTAACAATTTTATTTTGCTTTTACCTTCACGCTTTCCGGCTTGTATTGGTATGTAGGCAACCGGTAAGGCGGAGCGGAAAAATGCCATGGTGGAGGTAGTGGGGTATGAGAACCCATTGGGTAGTAAATACAAAAACTTTTTAAAGTGCTTGGCTCTTACTGCGCGAAAACCGGATGTTAAATCCTCAATTTTTTGCCCTGTCATAAACGAAGCGAGTTTATTAAACACGGTATTGCCGAACAAACGCTTTTTTGCAGCATGTGAATTTGATTGCCGTGCACCAACGACCATATCGTAGCCTTCATCCAACTTATCCAGTAAGCGTTGAATATCGTCCGGATTGTGTTGTCCGTCAGAATCCATAAAGACGATGATGTCGCCGGACGCAGTGCGGGCGCCTGTTTTAATCGCGGCGCCGTTTCCTAATGGAGTGGTGCGAGACAATGCTTACACCGTGTTGTTCGCAAATTTCAACGGAACGATCTGTCGAGCCATCGTTAACGACTAGGATTTCTGCTGTTGGCTGAGCTTCTTTTAGTTTGGGTAATAAAGTTTCGAGGTTCTGGGCTTCGTTTAAACAGGGCATTACAATGCTAATAGAAGGTTTGCTTTTGGCCATGTTTGAAACGCTAGAGTTAATTAATCAATTGTTGAATTAATTGTCTCACATTTTCGGGTTCGAAGGGCTTGTCGCAAATGGCGGATACACCGGCTTGTTGCACGGCGGCGAGGCGGTTTTCGTTATGTTCACTGGTGACCATGATAATGGGCACCGATGCTTGGCTACTTTGCTCTCTAATGTAGGCAGATAATTCACGGCCATCCATTTCTGGCATATTGTAATCGGTAACGATGAGGTCGAATAATGTTGAATCTAATATGCCTACGGCTTCGCGTCCGTTCTCAGCTTCGATGATATTTTCTAGGCCCATAGAGGCAAGTGTTCGCTTGATATGCTTGCGTGCAAGTGCGCTATCATCAACGAGCAGAACTCTTAAGTCGTCAATGTCGGTGCTTTCTAAGGAAATATCTTCTGGATTGAGGTGTATGAGTGTTGATCTAAGGGCGAGTTCTAAATCTTTAGCGACAAAAGGTTTGGGTAAAATCGCAACAACACCGGCTTGACGAACGGCATCAAGCTGGCGGATATCGGTGACGCTGGACACCAATACAAAGCAAATTGATTGATAGGTTTCATCTTCGCGCAGCGTATGCAGTAACTCGCTGCCGGTCATGTCGCTAAGGTAATAAGCGCTTAATATGAGATCGGGAGCGCCTGTTTTTATATAGTCTAAGGCTTCGGTTGCGGTGGTGACGGAATCGATTTTATCGATGGATAGGCTGTTAAGTTCGCGTTCAATGATGCGCTGTTGAGTTCTTGATGGCTCAACAATAAGCACGTTCAAATCGTTTAAGTGGATGTCCATAAAATCTCACAGTATTTTCTATTGTTTCAAGTTTAGTAGAAAAATCAAAATTTACAGAGAAATTAACGGTGTGTGAGTGATAAAATTTGATACATAGTGAATGACAGGGTTACAGAATGGAAAAAGATGATGAGTTAGCGCCGTCGTTTTGGCAAATGGTAGGCAGTACGATGTTGTCTTTTTTAGGTGTGTCGAAACAGTCACGGAGGGAGCGTGATTTTAAATACGGAAACCCAAAGGTATTTATTGCATCAGGGTTTCTATTGGCATTTGTATTTATAATGCTGGTAGTAGGCTTAGTACAGTTGGTTTTACCGGGCTGATTAGATAATACCTGCGTCTAGGCTGGCAGCGATGCAAGTGCCTAGCTCTTCACACTGTGCTGTAAATTCCTCTTTAAAATCTCCGCGACATATTAGAACCTCTTGAACAATACGCCATTTTAAGCCCGTTAGAATTGTTTCTAAAGCCCGTTTGGTGCCGGTTCCATCGTGCCCCGCACGAATAATAATGGTGCATGGTAAGCCTTGCTTTTCTTCTAGGCAAGGGTAATAAATACGATCAAAGAAGTCCTTCATCGCGCCGCTCATATAGCCTAAATTTTCAGGGGTTAAAAGAATAATGGCGTCAGCCGCTAAAACATCCCTTGCAGTTGCTTGTAAGGGTGCAATAAGGCGGGTTTGAACTGCTTCAATGTCTGGGTGTTGTGCGCCACGTAACACGGCATCTGCTAAGGCTTTTAAGTTTGGTGAGGGTGTATGAGCAACGAGCAGTAAATTTTTATTTGTAGTCATTGGTTTTAAGCAGCGTTATAAGAAAGTATGTTGCCGTAAGAATAGCATTTAGACGTTGATGTTTTTTGATTACAGTAAAGTGAATTTTTTTGTCCGTTTAAGTAATTGAATGTCAACCCCCATCCCAACCTCCCCCCTGCGAGGGGGAAGGGGTGAAGCCTACTATTACAGTGAGGTTGGCGCTGAGCTTGTGAAGCCCAGTAGGGTTCTTCAGCGCAAGAATAATTCCAAGGAGAAGTGGTGGTTTTCAAAATCCCCTCCCATTTTAAGGGGGAGGGCTAGGGTGGGGGTAAAATGCCAGAAATCATAGTTGTCAATAAAATCGAAACTCGGCCTATTTTATATCCAGAATAAATTTGATTCAGGGTGTTGCACGTTGAAATTAGAGCGCACCCCCCTCCCAGCCTTCCCCCTGGGAGGGGGAAAGGGTGAAACCTACTATTACAGTGGTTAGCGCTAAGCTTGTGAAGCCCAACCGAGGCCGTGTAAACGTTGGAGCAGTTACCGAATTTCGGAGCTCAGAAAGATATTATAAGGAAGCTATTTTTTCTTTTTGTTCGCTTAAGTTGCTAAGCTTTGACGAAATATCAACTTGCTTGGCTGTTTCTTTTTCAACAACGGCGGCGGGTGCTTTGTCTACGAACGAGGCATTGGATAATTTTCCGCTGATTCGGGCGTTTTCTTTTTCTAGCTTTTCAATTTCTTTGTTAAGGCGCTCAAGTTCTGCATCTTTATCAATTAGGCCGGCCATGGGGATGAGGACTTGCATATCTCCCACCAGCGCTGTTGCGGACTGTGGCGCTTCATCGGTCGCTGATAAGGTGGTAATGGATTCCAAACGCGCTAATTTTTCGAGTAAGCGTTTATTATCATTAAGGCGTTGTTGGTCATCCGTTGAGCTGTTGTTAAGTAAAACAGGCAGTGGTTTACTTGGTGCGATGTTCATTTCGCCACGGATTTTACGTATGCCCATTACAAAATCCATGACCCAATCCATGTCGGTTTCGGCTTGCGCTGATATTTTGCTATCGTCAGGTTTGGGGTAGGGTTGAAGCATGATGGTGTCGCCACTTTTACCTGCCATTGGGGCGATTTTTTGCCAAATTTCTTCGGTAATAAACGGCATCATTGGGTGCAGTAAACGCAGCACGGTTTCTAATACGCGAATAAGCGTTTGGCGTGTGCCTCGCTTTTGTTCAGAGCTGCTGTTTTCATCCATTAAAATGGGTTTTGATAGCTCTAAATACCAATCGCAATATTCATTCCAAACGAATTCGTAGAGTGATTGGGCCGCTAAATCGAAACGGTATTTGTCAATCGACGCGATAACACTGGCTTCGGTTTTTTGTAAACGCGAGAGTATCCAGCGATCTGGCAAGCTGTAATCGCAAGGCTCGTTGTTTAGTCCAACATCTTCGCCTTCGGTGTTCATTAGAACGTAACGTGTGGCATTCCATAGTTTATTGCAGAAGTTACGGTTGCCTTCGATGCGGTTTAAGTCAAAACGGATATCTCGACCCGTCGAGGCGAGTGTTGCAAAGGTGAAGCGGAGTGCATCGGTGCCGAATGAAGGGATACCGTCAGGAAAATGTTTACGCGTGTCTTTCTCGATTTTAGCCGCCATTTTTGGCTGCATAAGGCCTTTTGTACGCTTTTCAAGCAAAGCTTCCAGTGTAATGCCGTCGATTAAATCAATGGGGTCAAGCACGTTGCCTTTAGATTTAGACATTTTTTGGCCTTCCGCATCGCGGACAAGGCCGTGAATGTAAATCTCTTTGAATGGCACGTCGTCCATAAACTTCAAGCCCATCATTATCATACGGGCAACCCAGAAGAAGATGATGTCGAAACCAGTAACCAACACGCTGGTTGGATAGAAGGTATCAAGCTCTGGTGTTTTATCGGGCCAACCTAAGGTTGAAAATGGCCACAAGGCGGATGAAAACCAGGTGTCTAATACATCTTCATCTTGTCTAAGATTAAGGTTGTCTGATAATTGGTGTTTTTCGCGAACTTCTTCCTCGTTTCTACCGACGTAAATATTGCCTTCATCATCGTACCAAGCGGGGATTCTGTGGCCCCACCAAATTTGACGAGAAATACACCAGTCTTGAATGTTGTCCATCCAGTTGAAATAGGTTTTGTCCCAATTTTCAGGTACAAATTTAATTTTGCCACTTTTAACCGCTTCAATGGCTGGCTCTGCTAATGTTTTTGCATTTACAAACCACTGGTCGGTGAGCAAGGGTTCGATAATAACGCCGGTGCGGTCGCCACGTGGAATCATTAACGTGTGGTCGTCTACTTTGACCAATAAGCCGAGGTCGTCTAAATCTTGTACGATTTGTTTGCGCGCTTCTACTCGATCCATACCACGGTATTTTTCGGGGGAATCGTCGTTAATGCTGGCATCTTTGGTGAAAATATTGATTAACGGCATGTCGTGGCGTTGGCCAACGTCATAATCGTTAAAGTCATGTGCAGGGGTTATTTTGACGCAACCCGTGCCAAATTCAGGGTCCACGTAGTCATCGGCAATGATTGGAATTTGACGATCACAAAGCGGCAACGAAATCATTTTGCCAATCAGGTGTTGGTAGCGTTCATCAGATGAGTGAACCGCAACGCAGGCATCGCCTAGCATGGTTTCTGGACGTGTTGTGGCCACGACTAATTCGCCACTTCCGTCTGCTAATGGGTAGCGCATGTGCCACATATGGCCTTGCTCTTCTTGCGAAACAACTTCTAAATCGGACACGGCGGTGTGCAGTTTGGGGTCCCAGTTCACTAAGCGTTTGCCACGGTAAATTAAGCCTTCATCGTGGAGTTTCACAAACACTTCGTTAACGGCTTTCGATAAACCTTCGTCCATGGTGAAGCGTTCGCGTGACCAATCTAGTGATGTACCCATGCGGCGCAGTTGTTGGGTGATGGTGTTGCCCGATTCCTCTTTCCAGTCCCAGATACGTTCTACGAACTTTTCGCGACCTAAATCGTGGCGTGTTTTGCCTTCGGCGTTGAGTTGGCGTTCAACCACCATTTGTGTGGCGATACCCGCGTGATCACTGCCGGGTTGCCAAAGCGTGTTGTTGCCTTGCATGCGGTGGTAACGCGTTAATGTGTCCATGATGGTGTCTTGAAAGGCATGACCCATATGCAAACTGCCGGTGACATTGGGCGGCGGTATCATGATGCAATAGGCCGTATCGCCACCTTGTGGTTCAAAATAGCCTTGTTTTTCCCATTGGCTGTACCAGCGGGATTCTATGTCGTGTGGGGCATATGTCTTTTCCATCTTGAAGGCTTAATCGTTGATTTTAAAAGCGGTATTATAGCTTTGTTGATGGGGTTGAGGGTATTGGTGAGCAAGTTTTCTTGCTTGAAATATTTCGCAATAAAAGCTTTGTTTGTTTTTGATATTTCTTCCTGCATAATAATTATGGTTTTTCGCTGCCGCGAGGGCTTTCATTTCTTTTTACGACAAAAAGCACCCAAGGCATAAGTCTAACTAAGCAGATAACAAACATCTGCTAAATTAGACTAAAAACAGAACCAAAGAAAAGGGTACCCTAATCTCAGTAAATAATTACTTTTCGGGTTCACGTGTAAACTCGCTACGCTCAAACAACACGTTCACTTTTCCGAAAAGTAATTATTTACTAGCCAGATAAAGGGAGATGTAAGTCAAAGGCATCGATAAGACGCTGGTTTTGAAGGCACCCTTTAAGGTGAGAGCAGTTGGGTGGCATTTTTCTGGTTACTCTTTTGCTGCTATTGGCAAAAGAGTTACTCGACCTTTAGGGCGAAACCCTAACCATCAACTTACATTTAGATAATAAATTTTGAAGAGTTGGAAAAGAAATGAACGCCCTAGCGGCAGCGAAAACTAAAAATAGAACAAGAACGTAAAAAATCAACCATGTAGTTTCAATTGAAATCATCTACCCCACACGTTAAGAGAAAGTCACGAGAGTTAAGCCTTTAGGATAGATGCAAGGCCTTAATGCGAATAAACGTTAGAAACTAAAGCTTATGAGTCTGCAACGGATACCCACGATTCTTATAAAATTTAAATCGCTCCCGCCCTGCTTGTTTAATGGCCTCATCTTGATTAACAAGTTCTGCGAATCGTTCAAATCGTCCGAAGCAATCGGGTGTTTGTTGGGTGAGGTTAATCAAGACATCATGAATATCTAAAGGGTCGCCACTGTGGCTGATATAGACAGGGTTATTTTCGCAGTCATTGGCGTCAATGGTATGCGGTACAAAGCTGGTGGGTGAGAATGACCACAGCAAATCATCCAGCTTTTTCGACTGTTGTTCTGATTCGGTATGAATATAAACACGGTGTCCTTGTTTGCTGGCTTTTTGCGCTAAACGACAAGCAAAGATGTGTTGTTTGTCGATGCTGTCGTCAGGCAAAACGTAAAAGTCGATTCGTGTCATTGGTTTGTCTTAAAAGGTTAACAGCGATCCAAAATAAACTGACTGAGCATAT
This sequence comes from Cycloclasticus sp., assembly GCA_039830885.1. GTDB lineage: Bacteria > Pseudomonadota > Gammaproteobacteria > Methylococcales > Cycloclasticaceae > Cycloclasticus. Next base: position 5,790 of record JBDOOJ010000034.1, on the reverse strand, counting down.
GCACTGGGCGACCTGTTGCGCCTTTATCAGCACCAGATTTCCATGCAGTGCCTGCGATATCTAAATGCGCCCATTTATAATCTTCGGTAAAGCGCGATAAGAAACACGCTGCGGTTATTGTGCCGCCAGTTGGGCCGCCAATATTCGCGAGGTCTGCAAAGTTACTTTTTAGTTGGGGGCGATACTCGTCCCATAGCGGTAATTGCCAAGCCTTATCACCTGCTTTTATGCCAGCGCCCAACAGCTCGTTGGCCAGTTCGTCGTTATTACCCAATAAGCCAGTTGCGTGCTTGCCTAATGCGACAACACAAGCGCCGGTTAATGTAGCGATATCAATCACTACGTCGGGCTTGAATTTAGCTGAATAAGTCAGAGCATCGCATAAAATAAGCCGGCCTTCGGCGTCGGTATTGAGAATTTCAATGGTGAGGCCTTTCATGCTAGTAACAATATCGCCCGGCTTATTGGCATCGCCATCGGGTAAGTTTTCTGAAGAAGGCACAACGCCCACCACATTAATGGGTAAGTTTAATTCGGCGCACATTTGCATCACGCCAAATACGCTGGCACCGCCGCACATGTCGTATTTCATTTCATCCATGCCGGATGAGGGCTTGATGGAAATGCCGCCTGCATCAAACGTTAAACCTTTGCCAACAATGACGATGGGTTTTTGTGAGGCTGGGCCGCCTTTATGTTCCATAGTAATCAGCTTTGCAGGTTCGCGAGAACCTCGTGAAACAGACAGTAACGAACCCATGCCCAGCTTTTCCATATCAGCTTCTTCGAGCACGGTTACTTTAAGTGATTTGTGTTCTTTGCCTAATGCTTTGGCAGCATTAGCTAAGTAAGTGGGCGTGCAGATGTTGCCGGGTAAGTCAGCTAATTTTTTTGCGCTATCAACGCCGTTAGCAATACTTGTGGCAACGGTGGCTGCTTTGTCTATTGCTGCGGCAGAACTATCGCCGGTTACTAACAGTTGGCATTTCTCTAAAGCATGTGCATCAGGTGCAGATGTGGTTAATGTCTCTGTATATTGATACAGCGCTTCGCGAGATTTAAGGACCAATTGGCGCACTTTCCAATCATCATTTTTGTCGGTCACATCAACGGTAAGTAGGGCGGTACAAATGGATTTAATCGGCAAGCGTTTAAGTGCGTTGATGGATGCGCTTGAGGCTTTATTAAAGTCCACATCGGTTGTTTTTCCTTGCTCGCCAACACCAACAAGAAGAACGCGTTTCGTTTTGCTGCCTACCGGCATTTGTAATAACAAAGTGTTACCGGCTTTGCCTGTTGCGTCGCCTTGTTTTAAAACAGCAGCAATTTGTTTATTGTGGGCGTTGTCGAATGCGATAGTTACATCGGACTGCTTGCCTTTGCTGAAAACCGGCAAGATTAAACACGGTGTTGAAAGTTTATCTATTTGACACTTTTTTGAAACAAATTGCATGGTGCGACCCTTGTGATTAGTAATGTTTTTGTGCGGCTTTTCCGTTAGGATACGGGAACATATTCCGCGTAGATTTAAGTGTCTAACTATAAGCCAAATGCACCATTGATGTCTGTGTTTAAATTAAAAATTATTGATCGTTTATTCGTCGTTCAGCTGAGCAAAATGATGCTGGGTGTGATGACGGTGCTGTCGGTAATTTTATTGAGCCAACGTTTGGTGCGGTTGCTTTCAAAAGTAACGGCGGGTGAGTTGTCGACGGATGCGGTGCTGTCCTTAATCAGTTTTAACATGATGTTGCTGATTATTAAGATTATCCCCGTCGCGTTATTGTTGTCGGTTCTTATGGTGTTGGGGCGCATGTACCGCGACCATGAAATGACGGCGTTGTTTTCAGCCGGTGTTGGGCTTAAACAAATTTATCGTTCAATCTTTATCTTTGTTGTGCCACTGTTCGCGTTGACGCTGTATCTATCATTGGTGACTGCGCCGTCCTTAATGCAAGCTGCTGAGCGGGTAAAAACAGAAGATCAGGCGAATTTAGATATTCGTGGTATCACCGACGGGCGTTTTAACGAATATAGCCGAGGCGATTTGGTTTTTTATGTTGAAGAAATAACCGATGACGACAAAATGTTGAATGTGTTTATTCAAAACCGTCAGCACGGCAAGTTAGGCATCACGTCGTCTAAAAGTGGTGAAATTAAAGTAGACCCTGCAACCGGTGATCGCTTTATTATCCTAAAAGACGGCAATCGTTATGAAGGGGTGCCGGGTCAGGCGGATTACAAGGTCACCAAGTTTAAAGAGTACGGCGTGGTGGTCGCCCAGGCGAACGATAAAGCGGTAACCTTCAGGACGAAAGAAAAATCGACCAGTGTGTTGATGGACATGGATTCACCGCGAGCTACCAGTGAACTGCAACGTCGATGGTCTATCCCGCTGGCAATACTCACCTTTGCCTTGTTAGCGGTCCCCATCAGCCGTGTATCTCCACGCGCAGGTATGTACGGTAATTTATTAACCGCGTTGTTAATTTATATTATTTTCGAAAATTTCATGAGCTTATCTCACTCATGGATAGTGAAAGGGACTATCCCCGCGTGGGTTGGCATCTGGTGGGTGCATCTGTTGATGGTGGGTTTGGCCGGCTTTATGGTGATTAAAATGTTGGGTTTTAGGTATTTTAAAAATACAATGTTGTCGAAGAAATGAAAGTAATTAATAGATACATTGCGGTCGAAATATTAAAAAGCACAGCCGTCGCCGTGGCATTTTTATTGTCGCTAGTCTTAGTCATAACGTTTGCCGATGAAATTGAAGACATGGGTACGGGCCAGTACGGTTTTGTCGAGATTCTTAAATACCTGGCGTTAATTGCACCGCGTAATTTTTATGAATTATTGCCATCGGCGACTTTATTGGGCGCCTTAATAACGCTAGGTAGCATGGCCAATAACTATGAATTAACTGCGATGCGCGCTGCCGGCATCAGCCGTTGGCAAATAATTTTTGCCGCGCTTCGGGTCGGTGTGGTGTTAATGTTTGTGTCGCTATTTGTTAGTGAAGTGATTGCGCCGACAACAGAACAGGCAGCACAAATGCTAAAGTTTACCTCTAAGAATGAACAAGTTGCGTTGAGAACAAAATATGGCTTTTGGACGCGTGATGGCAATACTTATCTAAATATCCGTGAGATTTTAAATTCATCTGAGCTTAAGGACGTGAGCATATATGAGATGACGGATAACAACGAATTGAAATATGCAACACACGCCGCGACCGCCAGTTTTGTTGAGGATAAATGGCAACTTAAAGGCATACAGCAAACGACTATTACGGATGAGGGTGTGGATGTTTCTAATTCGGATACCGCTTTATTAGATTCGCTACTTGATCCGGGTCTGCTCGATGTGATTATTGTAAAGCCAGAAAGGTTATCAATTATTGGTTTGGCGAGTTATATTCAGTTTCTTGAAAACAATGGACAGGACGCATCGCGCTTCTTGGTGGCCATTACCAGTAAATTAGTGCGTCCGTTTGTGATTTTAGTGATGTTGCTAATTGCCATACCAATGGTGCTAGGTGTAAAGCGCGCCGGCAGTACGGGGACGCGGATTTTAATTGGTGCTTTGATTGGTATTGGTTTTAACTTGCTGGATCGGTTATTTGGAAATGTAGGTGTGGCGTATGGATTTAACCCCATTATTGCCGCCTCATTACCTTTCTTGTTGGCTCTAATGGTATCGATTTTCACAATTCGACGAATGGATTAATTAGTCTGACTTTTTCCAGTCTACGTGGCTTTTTGAGGCAATGTCGTGCCACATCAAACGGTCTTTATTAAATAACATCCAGATGATACCTGCGCCGCATAGCCCCCAAGAAAAGATAGCCGTGGTAAAGCGTATAAGCGCTTGTTTCCAAGAAATAGTAGAACCATTATCGTTAACGACTTGCAGTTTCCAAGCCATAAGGCCTAGCGTTTGCCCGCTTCTAGTCCAAAACCAGCCATAGAATGCAAAGCTAACGAGCAGCAAGTAAACCGTAAACATCCAAGAGTTTGGTTCAAATAAATTGTCTTTTTGGAACGGTAATACGGCCAGTGTTGCGGCAAAGAAAACAGCGGTAAGCAACAAGAGGTCGTAAAGGATAACGGCCAGTCGCTTAAAAATACCGGGCGGTTTTATAGAATCAGTCATGGTGTGTTTTAACGCTTAAAGTAAACGGGGTGCCTTGAGCTCAGCTTGAAGTTGGTTGATGCGGTTTTCAATTTGGCTGCTTAAATAAAAGTTATTATCGGCGGCACGTAAGGCTTGTTCAAGTTGAATAATGGCGTCTTTAGTGAAGCCCAAGGAGTAAAAGTATTCGGCTCTGTATTGAAACCCGCGAACTGGATTTTTAACTTGACCGTAAGCGATAGATAATAAATCAAAGACATTAGGTGTCGAGTTAAACTGCTGTAAATCATGGTTTAAATAGGTGAGTGCTTGTTGCGGTTTGCCATTGTGTAACAACACTTGCGCGTACAGCAGATTAACCGCTCGGTTTTTTGGGAAGAGTTGAATGGCTTTTTTAAATAGCGCTAATGAAACTTGAGGTTTTTCGTCACGGTATTCATTCAGTGCGAAGGCGGTTAAGTAATGTGGTTGTTTGGGATTTCGCTTAGTCAGCGCCCGTAAAATGCTTCGTGCTTTTGTAAACTGTCGGTCTTTCATTAAGGCAAGGGCTAAGCCGTAGCTTGCGGCATCTTTAACGCCTTGCGTGCCTTGTTTTGATTCGTTCTCTAGAGACTTTATAAGTTCTATAACAGATGTTTGGCGTAATTTAGCGATACGAATTTTCATTCTAATCAAACGGAAATCTTGTGAGTCCGCAACTTGCTTGTATGGGTATTGTTCAGCTCTGGCTGATGTGTCTGCGATTCGAGAAATGGGCGCAGGATGAGTCCTTAAAATTTCAGGAATTTTTTGGCCATAATTACGTGATGCGGCTTGTAGGCGGCCGAAAAAGATAGGCATGCTTCGTGGGTCAAATCCTGCGTCGGCTAGGTTTTGCACGCCGACTCGGTCAGCTTCAGCTTCATGGCTGCGTGTAAAGTTGATTTGTTTTTGTACTTGCCCAGCTTGTACGGCAAGAATGGCGGCTGGACCTATGCCTGGTACAGCAACACCTAAAATAACAGCGGCGAGTGTAGCGGCAGCACTAGGCAAAGACATTTGGCTGGCGGTTTCAATGGCGCGTTGTAAATGCTGCTGGGTTACGTGGCCAATTTCATGTGCAAAGACGGATGCCAATTCACTTTCAGACTCGGTGGCCAGTATGAGCCCTGAGTTAATGCCGATATTGGCATTAGGGCCGGCAAAGGCGTTGATGCGATTATCACGGACGACAAAAAAATTAAAGCGCCGGTCAGGTTGTTCGCTAAATTTAGCAACTTTGCTGCCCAATTGTTGAACGTAGTCATTAATTTCTTGGTCGTTGCTGAGAGGGATGCTGCGGCGAATGCTTCGAAGAAATGCTTTGCCTAGTTTTTTTTCCAACTCACCGGAAATGATGATGTTAGAAGTGTTGCCAATGTCGGGCAGTTTGATGCGGTTGTTGGCGAGGCTGTCGTGTGACCATAGCAGTGAGCTACCCATAAACAGGATAGTGAAAACTGACGAGAGAATGACGGTAAAAAAACAACGCATGGTATTATGCTGATTATTCCATTTTAGGTGTCGCTCCAGTTTAGTTGAGTTTAAAAGTAAGTTAAATGAAAATCTCAGTTCAAATAAATGCCAGTCCGTATCAGCACCAAGCTGCGGATACGGCGTGGCATTTTATTCAAGCTG
>JBDOOJ010000041.1:0-24106 GCA_039830885.1 Cycloclasticus sp. | reverse complement strand
TACTTCTTCTTTTGCTTCTTGAATACCGGCAACGTCCGCGAACGTTACTTTAATTTCATCTTCATTAAGAAGCTTCGCTTTGCTTTTACCAAACGACATTGCACCACGCCCGCCAGCACCACCGCCACCTTGCATTTGACGCATGAAGAATATCCACACACCTATTAGTAACAACATAGGGAACCAAGAGATAAGAACCGACATAATTGCTGACGTTTCTTCGGGTGGTTTCGCTACGATTTCAACACCGCTTTTTAGTAAGTCGTCAATCAAATGGGCGTCACCTGGATTACGCGTTGTAAAACGCTCACCAGACGCCGTTTGACCAATGATATTTGGCCCGTCTATGGATACCTTGCTCACCTGTCCTGCATTCACTGAATTAATAAACTGCGAATAACTTAGGGCGTTACCGCTTGCTTTCTCAGTGCCACCAAAGTTATTAAACACCGACATTAATACGAAGGCGATAACCACCCACATAATTATATTCTTTACCATTTCGTTCAATTCAGCTCTCCATCTTTCTTGTCATTTAACAGCATCCATTAGTCGGACTACTATTTTTAGTATTCGTTCAATATATGGGGATAGATTACTATAATTTCAAGCCTTTTGCCAAAAGATAGACTTCCCTGCTGCGCGCTCTCGACGCTTTGGGTTTGCGTATCGTAACGCTGCCAAAAGTTTTCTTTGCCTCCGTCACATACTGGTCAAAGCCTTCGCCTTGAAATAGCTTAATCAGAAAAACACCTTTTTTTCCCAAGCTGTGCTTGGCAAAATCTAACGCCAGCTCAGCGAGATACATTGACCGCGGTTGATCTATGGCCTTAGAACCACTCATATTGGGCGCAATATCAGACAGCACAAGATCAACGGGCTGTTTATTAATCAATGACTGTAACGATTCAAATACCGCATCATCACTAAAGTCACCCTTGATAAAATCCACGCCATCAATCGGCTCAATATCAAGTAAGTCCAAGGCGATGATTTTGCTGTTTCCCGTTGCCCGCTTAACCGCGTATTCAGACCAGCCACCTGGCGCCGCACCTAAATCAACAATAATTTGATTAGGTCTGATTAATCGATCTTTTTTATCAATTTCTTCTAATTTAAAAACAGCACGCGACCGCAAACCCATCTGTTGCGCTTTCTTTACATATTCATCACTAAAGTGCTCATCCAGCCACTTTTGTTTGTTCTTATGTTTCGTCATTTACCTATAATTTATAGCGTGGTTATTTGTGCCAGGTTCAGTATGTTAAAAATGCTTATCAAAAACAAATCCATAAGGGCGTGCTTTGCGCTAAAATGCGTGCACCCAATTGACCCCAATTCCTACCTTTATGTCATTATCAAACCAACAAAAGAAAAAACTTAAATCTCATGCTCACGACCTAAAGCCAGTGGTACGTGTTGGCCAAGCTGGCCTAACTGATACCGTCATGGATGAAATTGAATTAGCGATTGAGCACCACGAACTGATTAAAGTTAAAGTATCAGCTGCAGACCGTGACGATAAAAAAGCCATGATTCAAAAAATTGCCGAGCAATCACGTTCGGAAGTTGTACAAACAATTGGTTTTACCGCTGTTTTTTACCGCGAAAACAGCGATAAAAAAGCTTACTCGTAACGTATTTCGGTAATTTCGTATTCAGTGTTTCCTGCTGGGGCTCGTACCACAGCAACATCACCCTCTTCTTTACCAATAAGCGCTTTAGCAAATGGCGAGGCATAGGAGATTAAGTTATTCTTAATATCCGCTTCGTCTTCACCAACAATCGTATAGGTGATTAGAGCTTCCGTTTCAACATTCTCCAGATCAACTGTACAGCCAAACACCACTTTACCGTTCGCATTTAAGCTGGCGACATCAATCACTTGTGCATTGCCTAACTTGCTTTCAATGTCTCTAATTCTGGCTTCAGCCAAACCTTGCTCTTCACGAGCTGCATGGTATTCAGCATTTTCTTTTAAATCACCGTGCGCACGTGCATCAGCAATGGCTTCTGTTATTTTAGGGCGCTTAACATTTTTAAGAATATCTAACTCATCCTTTAAACTTTGTGCGCCTTTCTTGGTTAATGGTGTTTTACTCATAATACTGTCCTAATAATTTTCTTTAACGGCGTGCTTGTAATTCATGAAGCTCTCTAACTTCCTTCACGCTGATATCGCCAAGCGCATCGATGGTCGCTTTTGCACCGGCAATGGTTGTGCAATAGGTCGCTTTATTTTGCAATGACTCACGACGAATAGAAAATGAATCGGTAATCGCTTGTTTACCCTCAGTCGTATTCACCACCAACTGAATGCTTTCGTTTTTAATAATATCAACAATGTGTGGACGACCCTCACCTACTTTATTAACCACTTCACATTCAATGCCTGCTGCTGTTAATGCATCGGCCGTTCCACGCGTGGCGAAAATATGTTTGCCTCTTGATACAAGCGTTCTTGCCAAATCAAGCATTTTTACCTTGTCCGCTTCACGCACACTGAAGATAACATTCTCTTCATCAGACAAATCAATACCTGCGGCGCGCTGAGCCTTGCCGAACGCTTCGCCAAAGGTATCACCAACGCCCATCACTTCACCGGTTGATTTCATTTCTGGGCCAAGTAAAGGGTCCACATTAGGGAATTTAACAAACGGGAAAACCGACTCTTTAACCGAGAAATAATCAGGAATAATTTCTTCCGTCGTACCCTGCTCTTTAAGTGATTGGCCCGCCATGCAACGTGCGGCAATTTTAGCTAATGGATAGCCCGTTACTTTTGAAACAAACGGTACAGAACGAGAAGCTCGTGGGTTAACTTCTAAGATATAAATATCGTCGCCTTTAATCGCAAACTGAATATTCATTAAGCCAACAACGCCCAATTCTTTGGCCAATTCTTTAGTTTGCACGCGCATTCTATCTTGCACGTCTTTACTTAGATCAAACGGTGGCAACGAACACGCAGAATCTCCTGAGTGAACACCGGCTTGCTCAATGTGCTCCATGATGCCGCCAATCAAAATGTCTGTGCCATCAAAAATTGCATCCACATCCACTTCTACCGCATCATCTAAGAAACGGTCTAACAGCACAGGCGAATCATTCGACACGCTAACGGCTTCACGCATATACGTGCGTAGTTCAGATTCGTTATAGACGATCTCCATCGCACGGCCACCCAATACATATGAGGGTCTAACCACCAACGGATAGCCAATTTCTTCAGCCAATAGCACCGCTTTTTCAGGTTCACGCGCCGTTCTGTTCGGTGGCTGCAATAAACCCAGCTTTTCTACCAGTTGCTGGAAACACTCACGGTCTTCAGCCAAATCGATAGCTTCTGGCGAGGTGCCAATAATAGGTACACCTGCCGCTTCTAATGCTTCTGCTAATTTCAGCGGTGTTTGTCCGCCATATTGAACGATAACGCCTTTTGGCTTCTCGATATTGACTACTTCTAATACGTCTTCCAAGGTCAATGGTTCAAAGTACAAGCGATCAGAGGTATCAAAATCGGTCGATACGGTTTCTGGATTACAGTTCACCATGATGGTTTCGTAACCGTCTTCACGCAAGGCTAACGCCGCATGAACACAACAGTAATCAAATTCTATTCCTTGGCCAATTCTGTTCGGACCGCCGCCCAGCACCATGATTTTTTCACGGTTACTCGGTTGTGACTCGCACTCTTCTTCGTAAGTGGAATACATGTACGCAGTCGGTGACGAAAACTCACCCGCACATGAATCAATGCGCTTATAAACGGGTCGAATATCCAATGCATGACGAGCCGTTCTGAACGCGCTTTCTTCTACGTTTAACAACGTGGCAAGGCGCGCATCCGAGAAGCCTTTACGCTTTAGGCGGAACATGGATTTTGCGTCCAATGAATCTAATGAAACACCGGCTAAAGCCGCTTCTTCGTTTAATAAGTCTTCAATCTGCACTAAAAACCAGCGGTCAATTTTTGTTTGCTCAAAAATACTTTCTAGGCCAAAACCTTTTCTAAACGCATCCGCTAAATACCAAATTCTGTCTGCACCAGGTTGTTGAATTTCACGACGAATAATCGTTTCAACACCTTCTTCATCTAAATCAACAATAGGGTCTAAACCCGTCATGCCTGTTTCGAGCCCGCGTAAGGCTTTTTGCAATGACTCTTGGAATGTACGACCAACAGCCATCACCTCACCCACAGATTTCATCTGCGTGGTTAAACGGTCATCTGCTGTTGGAAACTTTTCGAATGTAAAACGAGGGATTTTAGTGACGACGTAATCAATGGATGGCTCGAAAGAAGCCGGTGTTGCGCCGCCCGTAATTTCATTACTGAGTTCATCTAAGGTGTAACCAATGGCCAATTTAGCAGCCACTTTAGCAATGGGGAAACCGGTCGCTTTAGATGCTAATGCGGATGAGCGCGAGACACGTGGGTTCATCTCAATCACAATCATCGCGCCATTCTCGGGGTTGATGGCAAATTGCACATTTGAACCGCCGGTATCCACGCCGATTTCGCGCAACACATCAATCGATGCATTTCGCATAATTTGGTATTCTTTATCCGTCAATGTTTGTGCTGGCGCCACGGTAATCGAATCACCGGTGTGCACGCCCATCGGGTCGAAGTTTTCAATGGAACAGATAATAATGCAATTATCTTTACGGTCACGCACCACTTCCATTTCGTATTCTTTCCAACCCAAAACCGATTCTTCAATCAACAATTCATTGGTTGGTGAAAGATCTAAGCCACGCTCACAAATTTCAATAAATTCTTCGCGGTTATACGAGATACCGCCACCGCTACCGCCCATGGTGAATGACGGACGAATAATCGTTGGAAAGCCAATCGAGTCAAGCGCAACAAATGCTTCGTCCATGTTATGCGCTAAAAAAGAACGTGGAGTGGCCAAGCCAATTTTGGTCATCGCCTCTTTAAATAAAGCGCGATCCTCTGCTTTATCAATCGCCTCTTTTGAAGCACCAATCATTTCTACATTGTGCTTAGCCAACACACCGTGGCGATCTAAATCCAACGCACAATTAAGCGCTGTTTGCCCGCCCATTGTAGGCAACAAAGCATCTGGCTTTTCTTTCTCAATGATTTTTTCAACGGTTTGCCAATCAATCGGCTCAATGTAAATCGCATCGGCTGTTTCTGGATCCGTCATAATCGTCGCCGGATTCGAGTTCACCAAAATAACGCGATAGCCTTCTTCCCTTAATGCTTTACACGCTTGTGTTCCAGAATAATCAAACTCACACGCTTGACCAATAACAATCGGGCCTGCACCCAGGAGCAAAACTGATTTTATGTCGGTTCTTTTTGGCATAATTATCTTTTATGAGTTCTTGTGCGACTGCATCAACGCAGTGAATTTTTCAAATAAATACACGATATCTTGGGGGCCTGGGCTTGCCTCTGGGTGCCCTTGAAAACCAAATGCCGGGCAATCCGTCCGTTCAATACCTTGTAAACTCTTATCAAACAACGACACGTGTGTTGCTTGTAAATTACTGGGCAAGGAATCGCCATCGACCGCAAAGCCGTGGTTTTGACTCGTGATCATCACGCGCTCTGTTTTTAAGTCTTGCACGGGGTGATTTGCACCGTGATGCCCAAATTTCATTTTAACCGTTGAAGCACCACTGGCTAACGCCAACAACTGGTGCCCTAAACAGATACCAAAGGTCGGTATTTTCTTTTCAAGAATGGTTTTAATCGCTTCAATGGCGTAATCACACGGTTCAGGATCGCCTGGGCCATTGGATAAAAACACGCCGTCTGGCGACATGGCTAACACCTCAGCAGCGGGCGTTTTTGCTGGCACTACATGTACCTCGCAACCTGACTCAACCAGCAAGCGTAAAATATTACGTTTAACGCCAAAATCATACGCCACGACGTTGAATTTGGCTTTGACCTTTTCTTTTTGCTCAGCAGGGTCTAATTGCCAAACACCGTCCGTCCAATCGTAAGCTGAATCGGATGTAACGACTTGAGCAAGATCAAGACCTTTGAGAGAAGCGGCTTCTTTTGCAGACTCTAAGGCCAAAGCCTCATCTACATCTGGCCCTGCGATAATACAGCCGCGTTGAGCGCCTTTTTCACGCAATATTCGAGTAAGCTTTCGCGTATCAATGTCCGCAATAGCAACAATACTGTGTTGCTTTAAGTAATCGCCTAATGATTCTTCAGAACGCCAATTGCTGTTGGTCAGCGGCAAGTCTCTAATAACCAGACCGCGCGCATGCACAGCTGCTGACTCTTCATCTTCGGCATTAACACCGGTGTTACCAATATGCGGATAGGTTAGGGTTACAATTTGGTGAGAATAAGAAGGGTCCGTGAGAATTTCTTGATAACCCGTCATCGATGTATTAAAGACAACTTCGCCTGTTGTGAGGCCTTGAGCACCAATTGATTGGCCGTGAAAAACACTACCGTCCTCAAGTACCAGTATCGCTATGTCAGACAAATTACACCACCTTTAGATATGCAAAACGGGAAGAACCTGAATGGCACTACCCGTTTTGATTGTTAATATGTATGAACACGAATTTTACTGGATTTTAACCCTCATTGCCATCTCAACTCGAGCCTATTTTACTATTACTATCTAGCGGCATCCAAAGATTGTGCTAGATAAGCATTCATCAATAACGTTGGGTCTTCCATTAGCTTTTCTTTCCAATCGCCTAATGGAATTTCTGACTGAATCAAGCCTCTCATCACACCAATATAATCAGTACGTCCAACGGTAATGGCGCCTACTAACTTGTCGCCTTTAAAGTTAAGTCGTACGTATTTATAATTATCCATATCAACCAAGGTCGCCGTTTCACCACCATCAACACCACCCCAACTACCGAACGATGTAGATATCAAGCCAGCCGTATCGAGCACATTCATACTCAAGCTACCCTTGTAAGTTGCGTTGCCGCCCATCATGTTTACCGCTGCAATGCGGCCATGATCAACCGCTGTTGGTTGAATAGCGTGTACCGCTTTAGAACCCGTTGAAAAATCCACACCTTGCGCAACATCACCAGCTGCATATATATGCCTAACATTGGTGCGTAACGCGGCATTAACCAAAACACCAGCATCTGTTTTTATGCCAGTGCCTTCCAAAAATTCTATATTTGAATAAACACCGGTAGCGACAATAATTAGGTCAAATTCGGTCAGACTATCGTCATCACGCTTCAGCGCTGGGCCTGCTTCAATAGACTTAATGCTTGATGGTAAAATGGTGGTGACACCTTTAGCCTCACACCACGTTTTAATCATACCGCCCGCTGTTTCATCCATCATGCGGCTAACCATCTGGCCTGTGCGCCCCATCATCACCGTTAAATCAGCACCTCTTTTCATCAGAGGTTCAATAATAATTGATGCCACAAAACCAGCGCCCAGTAACGCGACTTTCGATCCTGGCTTGATGCTATCAATAATTTTTCGGCCATCTTCTAATGTCCAACAATTCACAACGCCGTCATTCTCAGCACCTGGGAATGGGCAATTTGCCGGACGTGAACCCGTTGCAATCATTAATTTGTCATAATCAAACACATCACCATTATCTAGAGTAACTTGCTGCTGTTTAGCAGCAATTTTTTCTACTTTGGCATGAATATGGACAATATTTAAACTTTCGAAATGGTTATCTGTTTTTCTAAGATGCGTACCTGTGTCTTCAATCATACCGCTTAAATAATAAGGCAGCGCCATACGTGAATACGGTGATTCTTTTTCCAGACCAATCATTGTTATTGAACATGAAGAGTCTGCTTTACGTAATGTCTCCGCTGCTCTTACTGAAGCTGGACCCGCACCAATAAGTACATATTTTTTTACATCTGAGCTCACTGTATTAACCTCTGTAGTTGATTGAACCTCACTCGTTTTTTGAACGTGCTGATCAGGCGTTGCCTCATCTTCTTTACATGAACCAAAACCCAGCATTGAAGCTATTTTACAAAAAATACCCATTGTTACTCTCCCCAGTTGTTTCTAAATTATTATTATCTTTTAAAAAACACTTACTTATTAACCATTGATGTTAACAGAAATTACTACAAACGAAATGAAGATTTAGTCTTTCAAACCCAGCACATCTTGCATATCGTATAACCCTGCAGATTGATTTGCCACCCAACAGGCTGCACGTATCGCACCTGTCGCAAATGTCATACGGCTCGTCGCTTTATGGCTTATTTCAATCCGCTCGCCTTCGCCAACAAACATGACCGTATGCTCACCTACAATATCACCCGCTCTGATAGTAGAAAACCCAATAGTTCCGGCTTTACGTTCACCTGTAATGCCTTCACGCGCATACACGGCGCAATCATCTAAGTTCTTACCCATCGCATCGGCAACAACTTCGCCCATTTTAAGTGCCGTGCCCGATGGTGCATCCACTTTGTATTTATGATGCGCTTCGATGATTTCAATATCTACGCTAGAACCAATGGCTTTTGCCGCTAATTCAAGTAATTTTAATGTCACGTTGACACCAATACCCATATTAGGCGCAAAAACGACCGCTATAGATTTGGATGCTTCACTTATTTGTGTTTTTTGCTCATCGGTGAAACCTGTTGTACCGATAACCATTGCTTTTTGATTTGCTTTGCAAAACGTTAATTTTTCAAGGCAAGCATCTGGACGCGTAAAATCAACCAACACATCAAAATTTTCTAGTTGATTTTGAAAATCAGACACAACAACAACTCGCTCAGCTGCAATGCCGGCTATTTCACCCGCATCCTGGCCCATTGCAGGTGAAGCATCTCGCTCAATTGCCACGCCCAGCGTTGCATGTTCATTTTGCGCACATGCCTTAATTAAATTTAATCCCATACGACCACTTGCACCGGATATCGCTATATTAGCCACTAAACCCTCCTTCCTTACGCCGAAAAAAGCATCCGCTTACCAGACACCGTAAAATCACCTAACCATGTTTTAGTTTTAAGATTTCATCTTATCAAAAAAACTCTTTACCCCATCCAGCCAAGAATTCTCTTGGGGGTTGTGACGTGTTCCACCCGTTCTAAACGATGTTTCTAGTTGGCCAACGAGTTTCTTTTGCTCGGCAGTTAGATTAACGGGTGTTTCAATATTTATTCTACACATTAAATCACCGGTAGCTCCACCCCTTACCTGTTTTACACCTTTGCCACGCAACCTAAACAATTTCCCGGTTTGCGTTTCGGTTGGAATTTTAAGTTTTACCTTACCTGTTAAAGTGGGCACTTCAAGCTCGCCACCCAAGGTTGCGGTTGCAAAACTAATCGGCATATCACAATATAAATTAGCCCCATCGCGAGTAAAAATAGCATGGTCACGGACATTAACTTGTACGTATAAATCCCCAGATGGGCCGCCATGATCACCCGCTTCACCCTCACCACCTAAACGAATTCGATCACCGGTATCGACGCCCGCCGGTATTTTAACGGCTAAGGTCTTTTGATCTTTTGTTTTACCCGTACCGCGACACTTTCCACACGGGTCTTTAATAACCGAGCCAGAACCACGACAAGTTGGACACGTTTGCTGCACAGAAAACATGCCTTGCTGCATACGTACTTGGCCATGCCCTCCACAGGTTGAACAAACGCCTGACTTACCACTTTTGGAACCAGAGCCTTTACAACCGGCACAGCTCACAGAAGTAGGAATCTTGATTTTAGTTTCTAGACCAAAAACAGCATCTTCTAAACTAAGATCCAAGTTATAACGTAAATCAGCGCCACGCGTTACTTGGCCGCGTCGACCACCGCCTCCGCCTCCAAAAATATCACCAAACACATCGCCAAACACATCGCTAAACGAATCTCCGCCGTGGCGACCACCGCCGCCCATAGATTGAGCAGCACCCGCATGCCCAAACTGATCATAAGCTGCACGCTTTTGCTCATCACTTAATATCGCGTAAGCTTCTTGAATGACTTTAAACGTCTCTTCTGAATCAGGGTTATCTGTGTTCCTATCCGGATGATGTTTCATCGCCAAACGCCGATACGCTTTCTTTATTTCTCGGTCGCTAGCATTACGGGCAACTTCAAGTGTTTTGTAGTAATCTTCTTTTTCCATAATTCTCAAATCGTGAATACGTCAAAGCCACCGATAAATCGGCGGCCATGTCGCGCCCAATACGTGGGCGAATTTTATATTACGTTACGTCTATAAATAACGATTATTTCTTATCGTCTTCTTCGTCTTTAACTTCTTCAAATTCTGCGTCAACAACATCATCTGCATTTGCATCAGAACTTGCTTCGGCAGAACCTTCTTCAGCCGCACCATCGGCACCAGCGTCAGCATACATTTTTTCAGCTAACTTGCCTGATAATGCAGTAAGCGCTTCTGTTTTTTCTTCAATAACCGCTTTATCATCACCTTTAACCGCTTCTTGCAGCGCTTCAATGGCTGTATCAATATCTGCTTTTTCAGCCGCGTCCACTTTGTCGCCCATTTCTTCAATGGATTTTTCAGTTGCGTGAATCATGCCGTCAGCTGTGTTTCTTGCTGTCACAAGCTCATGTAACTTTTTGTCTTCTTCAGCATGTAGCTCAGCATCGTTGATCATTTTTTCAACTTCTTCATCAGACAAGCCACTAGACGCTTTAATGACAATTGATTGCTCTTTGCCCGTTGCTTTATCTTTTGCCGACACATTCAAAATACCGTTAGCGTCGATATCAAATGACACTTCAATTTGCGGTGTACCACGGCTTGCTGGTGGAATATCTTGAAGATCAAAACGACCCAATGATTTATTGCCAGACGCCATTTCACGCTCACCTTGTAACACGTGAACCGTCACCGCTGTTTGGTTATCTTCAGCTGTTGAGAACGTTTGCCCTGCTTTGCTTGGAATCGTTGTGTTTTTCTCAATAAGCTTCGTCATCACGCCGCCCATTGTTTCAATACCCAATGATAACGGCGTCACATCCAATAACAACACATCGGTCACGTCACCCGCCAACACACCTGCTTGAATAGCTGCGCCACGAGCAACTGCTTCATCAGGGTTAACGTCTTTACGAGGCTCTTTACCAAAAAACTCAGCAACCAACTCTTGAACCTTTGGCATACGTGTTTGACCACCGACCAAAATCACATCATCAATTTCTGAAATAGATAAGCCGGCATCTTTCACGGCTGTTTCACACGGTGCAATAGTACGTTGAACAAGGTCTTCAACCAACGACTCAAGTTTTGCACGCGTTAATTTAACGTTTAAATGCTTAGGGCCTGTTGCATCGGCTGTGATGTAAGGCAAGTTAACGTCTGTTTGTTGGTTTGATGACAACTCAATTTTAGCTTTTTCAGCCGCTTCTTTTAAACGCTGAAGCGCTAGAGGGTCGTTATGTAAATCAACGGAGTTTTCTTTCTTAAATTCATCAGAAAGGAAATCAATGATGCGCATATCAAAATCTTCACCACCTAAAAAGGTATCGCCGTTTGTAGACAATACTTCAAACTGATGCTCGCCATCAATTTCAGCAATTTCGATGATAGACACGTCAAATGTACCACCACCTAAGTCGTATACAGCAATCGTACGATCGCCTGCTTTTTTATCCATGCCGTATGCTAACGCGGCGGCTGTTGGCTCGTTAATAATACGTTTAACGTCTAAGCCAGCAATTTTACCCGCGTCTTTAGTTGCTTGACGTTGCGAGTCATTAAAGTACGCAGGCACTGTGATAACCGCTTCGTTAACTTCTTCGCCCAAGTATGCTTCCGCGTCTTTTTTCAACTTCATTAAGATACGTGCCGCAATTTCAGGTGGCGCTAATTTTTTATCTTGTGCTTCAATCCAAGCATCGCCATTATCAGCCGCTACAATTTTGTACGGCACCATGCTAACGTCTTTTTGCACAACGTCATCTTTAAATTTACGTCCAATTAAACGCTTAGTAGCAAACACTGTGTTCGTTGGATTTGTTACCGCTTGACGTTTAGCTGATTGGCCTACAAGGACATCACCTTCAGCAGTAAACGCAACGATAGAGGGCGTTGTTCTTGCGCCTTCACTGTTTTCAATTACTTTTGCTGTGTCGCCATCGAGTACGGCAACACACGAATTGGTCGTACCTAAATCAATACCAATAATTTTAGCCATTTGAATATCTCCGAAATTTAATCATTAATTTGTAGTTAGTTAAGATATGGGGCGTTGAATAAGTATTTCAAGCCTGCTCATCTATTTTCTTTGTGCCTGCTGGTGGCTCTGACGGCGTAACAATCACCATTGCCGGGCGTAATAGGCGACCATTCAACGTATAGCCTTTTTGAAACACCTGCATCACCGTATTCGGCGCATGATCAGGGCTTGGGACAACGGAAATAGCTTGGTGAAGGTCGGGGCTAAATGTTTCACCTTCTGGATCAACTTGCACCACGCCTGATTTTTCCAGTGATGAAATCAATTGTTTATAGGTTAACTCCATGCCTTCTTTAAGCGCCGAGGCATCAACATCGCTTTCATTGCTTGCGGCAAGACCCATTTCCAAGCTATCGACCACTGGCAGCATATCTTTTGCGAATTTTTCTATAGAAAAACGATGCGCTTTTTCGATATCCTTTTGGGTTCTACGGCGAATGTTCTCTACTTCAGCTTTAGCCAATAAAAGCTTATCCCAATTATCACTAGCCGCTGTCTTAGCCGTTTCTAATTCTGCTTCTAAATTAATCTCTTCTGTCGTTTCTGTTACAACGGTTTCGTCAACAACTTCACCCACCAAGCACCCTTCCATATCAATGGCCTGCTCTTGGGTATCGTTTTTATCTGTTGATTCTTCAGATCCCATAGTATTTCCTCTTATGTATTAAAACTTGAATGGATACCGCCAAAGCATTCTGCACATTCGGCGATTGAACACGTTAAATGGTGATGATTTTTAAGTTTTCAAGGCCTCGCCTAAAACTTTTGCCGTGACATCAACCAAGGGAATGATTTTGTCGTACGACATCCGCGTGGGCCCAATCACACCCAGAACACCCACCACCTGATTATCAACGGTGTATGGCGCTGTTACCAAACTGCACTCACCAAGTGGCTGGTAGCCAGACTCTTCGCCAATGAAAATTTGCACGCCATCGGCGTTCATACAACGATCCAACAAATGTAAAATATCTTGCTTTTGACTAAACGCATCAAACAGATGGCGCATATTATCAACACCCGCCAGCTCTTGAAAATCCATTAAATTCGTCGCACCCGACAACACAACATCTTCAGCCGTGTTACTTGTTGGCACACTTTGATGCGCTAAATTAATCGCATCAATCATCATTTGATTCACTTGTTGTCGTGTTTCGCTCATTTCACGCGCAATAATCGACGTGACCTGCTTAATGGTTTGCCCCATGAACAAGCTGTTCAAATAATTAGATGCCTCTTGTAATGCAGACGCAGAAAATTCCTTCGACGTTTGGATAACCCGATTATGTACCTCATCGTCATTGGTCACCAATATCACCAACACTTGGCCTTTTGATAAGGGCATAAATTCAATTTGCCGAAAGCTTGCCGCCTCAGGCTTTGGCATACTCACCACCCCCGCCATATTGGTAATGCCTGACAACAATTGCGATGCATTGGTAATAATTTGGCTACTGCCGCGCTCTTTTCCTACATTAACCTTCAACTCGCTAAGTTGTTCATACTCTGGCTGCCTAACCGTCAGCAATGAATCCACAAAGAAACGAAAACTGAATTCGTCGGCACGCGCCCTGCCGACGTATGCGGAGAATGGATTAAACCCAGCTCCTCCAGATCGGCCATAACATTGCGTATCGTCGCTGAACTAACATTCAACCCTTTTGCACGGGACAGCGCCGCCGACCCAACAGGTTGCCCGTCTTCAATATAACGTTCGACCAACAACTTCAATAATTGACGGGAGCGATCATTCAATTCTGCATTTAAATTAGACATATGCTTACCATTATATTTACATTGATAACTAAAAACAAAAACTACCGTAAGAATAAATAATTAAAAACTTTATAATTTAGGTTCAAATCAACCGACTTCGTGTAAAATTTTCATCTCCTAACGAGGTAACTGATGAACAGACAATTTAAACGTATCGGACTCATTTCAAAGCCAGATGCGAGCGACATAAAAGACACCGTTCAAGCCTTATGCGACTTGTTAAAACAGGCCGGCATAGTGATATATATCGATCCTGAAACCGCTCAGCACACAGACTTTTCGAGTGAATACATCAAGCCTATAGAATCATTAGCCGAACACTGTGATTTAATTATGTCCATTGGTGGTGACGGTACACTCTTGTCATCCGCGCGTTCGCTGGTTAATACAAACGTACCGCTAATTGGCATTAACTTGGGCCGGCTCGGTTTCTTGGTCGACATTTCACCAGAAGAAATGAGCAATAAAATCGAACAAGTACTTGAAGGAAATTACCATGAAGAAGAACGCATCATCCTGATGACTCAAATCATCCGAAATGACGATGTGATTCATGAGCAATCTGCTTTTAATGAAGTAGCACTTCACCGTTTAAAGTCCCCCGGTTTAATTGATATTGAAACCTACGTTGATGATCACTTCGTTAACTCACAACGTTCCGACGGCCTCATCATAGCCACACCCACCGGCTCGACGGCTTACGCTTTATCCGGTGGTGGCCCATTGATGCACCCATCACTGGATGCCATCGTGCTGGTGCCCATTAACCCGCACACCCTTAGCAACCGCCCTATCGTTGTTGATGGTAACAGCAAAATAGGCATTAAGTTCAGTCAAAGAGACAAGCATCGAGCCCAGTTAACCTGTGACAATGTTATTTTACCCGATGTGTTAGAAGGTGATTTTATTCGCATTAAACGCCACCCTAATAAAATTAGATTACTGCACCCAACCGATCACGATTTTTTCAATACCTTACGGGTAAAACTTGATTGGAGTCGCGCACCACAAAGCTAAACATTTATGCTTAAATCAATTGATATCAATGGGCTCGCGGTTGTCGATCAGCTGAACCTTGAACTAGACACCGGCATGACCGTATTAACGGGTGAAACAGGCGCCGGAAAATCAATTTTGCTTACCGCCATGAAGCTCTGCTTGGGTGAACGTGCTGACGCTGGCTTGTTACGCCCGGGCGTTAACAAGGCAGACATATCTTTAGACTTCGACATCAGCAACACTGCCGCAGCACTCATCTGGCTGCAAGAAAACGGGTTTGACGATGACAATGACTGCTTAATTCGACGCACGGTTAACGCTGACGGCCGATCACGGGCATTTATTAATGGTCAGGCGGTTAATTTAAAAATGCTACAACAATTGTCTGAACACCTTATCTGTATCCATGGGCAACACGCTCATCTCGATTTGCTATTACCGGCAAAGCAAAGTCAATTACTGGACGCTTCTTTAACATCAACCACCGCTCTTGACGACTGTAAACAGCGTTACGAAAATTGGAAAGTATTGAACAATGAACTCCTCAACTTAACTGATGGTAATGAAGACAACGTCAGTGAGAAACAATTGCTCAAGTATCAAATTAACGAGTTAGAACAGGCTGATATTATTCACCTCAACTACGACGAATTAGTGCAAGAACATTCAACTGCATCAAATATGGGTAAAATAATTGAGCTTGCCGAAACGCAAGTAAATGCGTTGTATGAAGATGAAAACCACGCCATTCATACTCAATTAAGCAGTAGCTCTTCCGAATTAGAACAGTTAGCTGATTTATCAACTCAGTTTTCAAGTATCTCCGAACAAATTAAAGAAGCAACCATTCAAATACAAGAGGCTAGCCGAGATTTAAGGCATCAAATTGACCTGCAAGACGATGACCCGCAGCAACTCGCTTTACTCGATGGGCAATTAAGCCTGATTCACGAACTTGCTCGTAAACTGCACATAGAACCGCAACAACTACTTGAAAAGCACAGTGCACTCGTCAACCGGCTTGCTTTGCTGGAAAACCGTAATGAACGGCTAACGGCCATCCAGCAGGAAATTTCAGACGCAAACGCACTGTATCAAAAAGCTGCTGAAGCACTTCATCAACAACGCCTCAAAGCCGCTAAAAAATTGAGTATTGATATTACTAAAACACTTAAAACTCTTGGTTTGCCCGATGGCCATATAGACATTCAAGTGGTGCACACAGGACAAGAAAAGCCTCAAAAAAACGGACTAGATAACATCAACTTTTTGGTCACCACAAACCCTGGTATGCCTGCTTCGCCGATAGGAAAAGTAGCGTCAGGCGGGGAATTGTCCAGAATAAGCCTTGCTATCCAAGTGGTAACAACTCAAAGCAATACAACGCCTACGTTGGTATTTGATGAAGTCGATGCTGGCATTGGCGGCGGCGTCGCTGAAACCGTGGGTATGTGCTTGAGAGAAATAGCCTCTGATCGACAAGTATTATGCGTGACGCATTTACCCCAAGTTGCATCGCAAGGACATCAGCACTTATTCGTCAGTAAAAACAAGGACAGCAAACAAACTAAAACTCAAATTAGTGTTCTGCGCAACAAAGCGCGTATTGAAGAAATTGCGCGTATGCTTGGCGGCATTGAGATGTCAGAAAAAACATTGGCTCACGCGCAAGAAATGCTAGATAAAGCTATTTAGAACACGCTGAACAAACACCATATATGTAGAGGCTATGATCGGTCATCTCATAGCCTTTTTCTATGGCTATAGCACGCTGGTGCTGCTCAATCACTTCATCATAAAACTCATCGACCTTTCCGCACTTAACGCACATAATATGATCATGATGCTCGCCTTGATTTAATTCAAACACTGAATTCCCACCCTCGAAGTGGTGGCGATTGACTAAGCCCGCGGTTTCAAATTGAGTTAACACACGATAAACCGTCGCCAAACCAATCTCTTCACCGTCATCCAAAAGGGCTTTATACATATCCTCAGCGGACAAGTGTTTGTTGCCACTTTTTTCTAGCATATCGAGAATCTTCAAACGTGGCAAAGTTACCTTTAAACCAGCATCGCGTATATCTTTTGACTCCATTTTGGCCTCAATTTTAGGGTGGATTAAATAACAAGATAAGGTATCATCACTCACTTACAATCATACACAGATGACTCTACATGCGAAAGCTTCTCATTATACTTCTCTTATTAATTCTTAATTCATTTTTAGTCGCTTGCTCAACAACTAAAAACTTAAATAATCAAATGCTTGAAGCGGCTGACAATTTGCCTGGTGTGTATAAAATTGATGTGAGACAAGGCAACCTAGTCACTCAAGAAATGGTTGATCAACTACGCCCGGGCATGGATCAAAGACAAGTTAAATTCATCTTAGGCACTCCTTTATTGGTTGATCCCTTTCACAAAAATCGTTGGGACTACTTTTACGACCTAAAAAAAGCCGGCAACCAAAATACGAAAGAGCGTGTAACTGTTATTTTTGATGATAATCGCTTAATCAGTCTTAAAGGTAACTTCAAACCCAGCAACGAATTTAAACCGATGACTATTAACACTGAAGTTGTCGATGTGCCTAAACGCAAAGCAGGAGAAAAAGGCATTATGGATAGCATATTGCGCACGCTAGGCATTGAGTACGACGAAAAAAATTAGAATGGCAATAAACCCTTATTTAAGAAAGATAAACCAAACACCACACGCCAAAAAATTAAACCTTGAACTCGTTTCAGTTAAAGAAACGACGGTTACGTTATTATTACCATTTAGTGAAGATATTGTTGGCGATCCGATAAGCCGTTTGGTCCATAGTGGAGCCGTCACCACATTGGTAGACACCGCATGTGGTGTTGCCATTTTTCAAACACAGAATAACTTTCGCGCCATGGCCACACTCGACTTAAGAGTTGATCACATGCGCCCTGCTGCTTCTGGCGTCGATATTTACGCGTACGCTGATTGTTATCGCCTAAGCCACACCATTGCCTTTGTTCGCGCTACGGTATACACAGACGATATTGAACAACCTATCGCGACAGCATTGGCCACTTTTATGCGCTCTAACAAAGATTTCCCTATTAATTAATATGTCGCCGCTTAAAACGCTTAACGATTTAAAATCTAAACACGACCATGCAGGCTTAGTTGATTTAATTCCCTACGCGAAATCAATTGGTGTTGAAACCAGCCTCATTGGCGACAATATCGCTTCTACACTGCGCTTTAAGGAAAGCAACATTGGCAACCCCGCAATACCCGCTCTTCATGGCGGATTGGTCGCAGGCTTTATGGAAAACGCCGCTTTACTTCATTTAATCTGGAGCACTGACCTCAAAAATATCCCTAAAATTATAGATTTTTCAATTGATTATTTACGCCCAGGTCAAGCAGAAACCACCTACTCGCATTGCGAGACTATCCGCTTAGGTCGCCGTGTTGCTTTGTGCAATATAACGGCTTGGCAAGCCGACTCAGAAAAACCAATTGCTCTAGCAAGAGCCCACTTCCTATTGTCCAGTAACGAGCCAATTAAGTAACCGACTTGGCATAAAAAAGCCTAGGCAATCCTAGGCTTTTTATTTTTTATAACCGTGACGAAATTAAATCCCACTATACGTTTGCGGGTGAATACGTTCGCCCGGGCTTAATAACCTATTCAGCGCATTAACATAAGCTTTAGCAGACGCCAGCACGATGTCTGTATCTGAGCCTTGCCCGTTTACTATACGGCCTGCCCTCTCAAGCCTTACCGCTACTTCACCCAATGAGTCCGTCCCTTTAGTGACATTGCTGACGGCGTACAATTGCAAATCCGCACCGCTAGCAACCATTTTCTCAATGGCTTTAAACGTGGCATCCACTAAACCGCCACCGTCTGATGAGGCCGACTTTTCTTCTTCATTAATCAATAGTGTAATGCTCGCCTGCGGCACCTCACCTGTTTCCGAACAAGCTTTAACTGAAATCAGTTTAATCGCCTCGGCAAAACTTTCTTCCATTTTAAAACCGGACACCAACGCATGAATGTCTTCATCAAAAATTTCAGATTTCTTATCCGCCAAAGCTTTAAAGCGCCTGAACGTTTTATTCAATTCCTCTTCACTGTCAATACTGATATTAAGGGTTTCTAAACGGTCTTTAAACGCACTGCGACCAGACAACTTGCCAAGCACTATTTTATTTGAGCTTAAACCAATATCTTCAGCCCGCATAATTTCGTACGTTTCACGTGCTTTCAATACACCGTCTTGATGTATTCCCGATTCATGGGCAAAGGCATTCGCCCCCACAATGGCTTTATTTGGTTGCACTGCAAATCCCGTAATACCAGCCACCAACCGTGAACACGTCATGATTTGAGTCGTATCTAAATCAACATTCACAGGCACCATATCTTGCCTAGTGCGCACCGCCATAACGATTTCTTCAAGCGCGGCATTGCCTGCCCGTTCACCCAGGCCATTAATCGAACATTCCACCTGTCTAGCACCATTCATAACGCCCGCTAAGGAATTAGCCACCGCCATGCCTAAATCATTATGGCAATGAGTAGAAAAAATAGCTTTGTCCGAATTTGGCACCCGTTCAATCAGTTGGCGAATGGTTTCGCCATATTGTTGAGGCAAGTTATAACCAACTGTGTCAGGAATATTTATAGTGGTTGCGCCGGCTTTAATCGTCGCTTCAATTACACGGCACAGAAAGTCTAAGTCAGAACGCCCTGCATCTTCAGGCGAAAACTCAACGTCATCGGTAAAGTTTCGAGCCAACTTAACCGCTTTAATGGCTTGTTCTAACACTTGTTCTGGCGACATTTGCAATTTTTCACGCATGTGTAGCGGAGACGTCGCAATAAAGGTGTGAATGCGTGCTGCATTGGCATCTTTAAGCGCTTCACCCGCGCGGTTAATATCCAATGCGCTTGCCCGTGCCAAACCACAAACCACACTATCTTTCACTGCTCTGGCAATGCCTTGAACACCTAAAAAATCGCCTTCACTTGAAATAGGAAAGCCAGCTTCAATGATATCAACTTTCATCTTTTCCAATGCTTTGGCAATACGTAACTTTTCCTCAGCCGTCATCGATGCGCCAGGGCTCTGCTCGCCATCGCGTAAGGTGGTATCAAATATTATTAATTTTTCTTTACTCATTTCTATACTCCACGCGTCATATATTTATGACCAATCTTTACTCAAATAGGGTGCTGCGTTTCACCTCGCCAGGCATCATTATTAGCCGCGCAACGGCAGTCGAGGCAGGCAAAACAGGCGTGTTTGTTGCGGTACGAACAAACAGCGTGATGCCTCACTTAACGTGATATCGAAAACTGCGTTGGCATCATTAATCTTCATAACACTTAATATAATCTATTTCTTTAGTATTTCAAGCCATATCAACGGTTAACCGAGCCTGCCCCTTTTTTAGTCACTTTACCTGCCTCGGCGCGTTGTCGCCTAACTTCTTTAGGGTCCGCAATTAAGGGGCGGTAAATCTCAACGCGATCGCCTTCTCTTAGCTGCGTATCCAACTTGCAAGGCTTACTAAACACACCGACCGCATTGTTCGCTAGGTCTATCTCAGGGAAACGCTGCAAAATACCCGATTGCACGATTGCCTGCTCCACCGTTAATTCACTCTTAAATGGCACAACTAATATCAACTGTTTTTCTGGTGTCGCATAAGCGACCTCAACCTGTTCCATAAATCTCATCTGCCCGTTTAATAAAAGAAGCCATTAAGGAACCACAAATTTGGCTAAAAATTGCAGAGAAAACAAAGTTACTGACTGAACTTTTAAACTCAAAATCAATTTCCATGGTTATTTTACAAGCATCATCACGAAGGTGCTTGAAATGCCATTCACCTTGCATGGATTCAAATGGCCCGTCCAATAATTCGAGTTGAATGCTTTTTCCTGCCATTAAGGTATTCTGTGTACTGAATACCTTATGCAATGCCTTCCATGCAACCTCAAGCTCGGCTTTCATTTCACCCTCAGATTGCTCAATCACCCGACTACTTCGGCACCATTTCAAAAACTTAGGGTACGATGCCACGTCGTTCACTAATTGGAACATATCAAGCGCTGAATGTTTAACCAAGGCAGTTCGTTCAATCTTATGCATGTTAAATCACATCAATCGCTTTTAAGAATACAACCAGTACCGCCAACGGCGATACAAATTTTACCAAGAAAAGCCACGTGTTAAATAAGATGGGGCGTTTAAGGCTTAATTCTTGACGTGCCGTTTCTTTATTCATCACCCAACCCGCGAAAATTGCAATACACAGTCCGCCCAAGGGCAACATAATATTCGCCGTTAAGTAATCGAGAATATCGAAAAATGTTTTACCAAACAGCGTTAAATCAGCCGCTATATTGAATGATAAAACGGTACCAATCCCAACCGTCCACGTAACCAAACCCGCCCAGATACAAGCCCGCATGCGGCTCATTTTTTTATTTTCAACCAACCAAGCAACCGCCGGTTCAATCAACGAAATTGAAGAAGACCACGCTGCAAAAAACAACAGCACGAAAAATAATGCACCGAAAACGGAACCATACGCCATGTGGCCAAATGCTATCGGCAATGTTTGAAAAATAAGCCCTGGTCCGCTTCCCGGCTCCAAGCCATTAGCAAACACGATGGGGAAAATAGCAAGGCCAGCAAGTAGCGCAACGGCCGTATCCGCAAGCGCAATAATAATTGTGGTTGAACCGATGGATATCTTTGATGGCAAATATGAGCCGTACACCATAATCGCGCCCATACCTAAACTCAGGGTAAAAAATGCGTGTCCCATCGCGGTTAAAATACCATCGCTGGTTAATTTACTGAAGTCTGCTTTAAACAAAAACGATACGGCCTGTTGAAATGAGCCCTGCTCCATTGCATAACCCACTAGCAATACTAGAATAACCAATAAAGCCGGCATTAAAAACTTAACTGTTCGTTCTAAACCTTTGACACCGCGTGCGACGACTAGCATTGTCAAAATCATGAACAAACTGTGCCACGCGAGTAATTTTTCAGGGTCAGCAATAAATTGCCCAAAAATATTACTGGCTCCATCAGACGTTACGCCATCAAATACACCTGAACCCACCCGCACAACATACGCCATTGCCCAACCCGCAATCACGCTGTAATACGATAAGATAAGAAATCCAGCGGTTACACCCAGCCAGCCAAGCCATGTCCAAAAACGGCTACCCGCTGCTTCTTTTGCTAAATCACGCATGGTATTTATAGGGCTTTGACGACCCCGACGGCCTAACATTATTTCCGCCATCATGATGGGAATACCAATCGCAAAAATACATGCCAAGTAAACTAAAACAAACGCACCGCCACCATTTTCACCCGTTATATATGGGAACTTCCATATATTGCCCAACCCGACAGCCGAACCTGTTGCCGCAAGAATAAAAGCTAAGCGTGATGACCACTGGCCATGTTGCGATGTTTTTCTCATTTAAAAATCAGTATTATGATGATGCTTAATAAATTAACCTAACTTGGCCATTTAACCAAGTTAATAAGCTAGGTTTATGCTGTTAATTTAAGCGAATAGTTTTTACCCACTTCAATGAAACTTTTGTCCTTTAAGTATAAAATGAGCGTATGGCCGGAAAAAAGAAAAAAACGCACCCAAATCACATCGCATCCAACAAAAAAGCAACGCACGATTATTTTATTGAGCAACGCTTTGAAGCAGGTATGGTATTAGAGGGTTGGGAAGTAAAAAGTATTCGTGACGGTCGCGTGCAGTTAAAGGAAAGCTATGTCGTTATAAAGAACGGCGAAGCATGGTTAGCGGGCGCACATATTTCGCCATTACTGTCCGCCTCAACACACATTGACCCAATGCAAACGCGACTACGCAAGTTATTACTTAACCGTCGTGAACTCATCAACCTTGTCGCCCTCGTTGATCGCAAAGGTTACACCATCGTGCCTCTGTCCATGTACTGGGTAAAGAGTCGCGTTAAACTCGAAATTGGCTCAGCTAAAGGCAAGCAATTACACGACAAGCGCGCCTCATCTAAAAACAAAGACTGGCAACGGGAAAAACAACGCATCATGAAACATGCAGGGTAACTCTTAGCATCGTTTACAACTACATTTCTCCGTAGGGGTCGCTCAAACCCTTAAAAATCTCTTGAATCGCTTTTAAAATAATAAACCACACGCCGACAGCAACCCAAACCATGCTCACAAGCCAATAGACCCCCTTATAAACAAAGTCTGCAAGGCTTTTATCGATATCCAACAAACCTGAATCGTAATACGGTAAAAAAGCCAGCGGCGCAAACGTTAGCACCATAAAAGCCACGTGTTTATCGTGTAAAAATGTCGGCAGTCTCGTCTTTGCGTAAATAAACGCGCTGCCGCCAAAAAATAAATACAGCGGGTAACAAATCAATAAAATGATAGCTTGTGACGGCATAATTTCACTGTTCTCATGAATCACTTGATACCAAGACGCGTCTTGATGAACCAAAAAACCACCGGCAAAAAAACCCATAAAAACTTGGCCAATGATAAACATAATCAATATCAAGTGCCTAATCACGTATTGATCGCCCTCAACCTTATTGCCCGTGTTTTTATAGCTGATTAAAACAGCCCAAACTGTTACCAAGACGACGATTTCTGCTTTAAAAAAATCTAACAACGTAACGCCTTTGAATTGCGCTTTCTCAGCGTAACCAAACAAGTCGCC
The DNA here is from genome assembly GCA_039830885.1 of Cycloclasticus sp. Taxonomy (GTDB): domain Bacteria; phylum Pseudomonadota; class Gammaproteobacteria; order Methylococcales; family Cycloclasticaceae; genus Cycloclasticus. Next base: position 383 of record JBDOOJ010000041.1, on the reverse strand, counting down.
CAAATTAGCAAAACTGGGCCACCAAATAACACTCAGCATACAAAACAAAATAACAAAAACTAGCGGTAGCTTTTTATTCGATACCATTTTTTCTCCTAGATCCTAATAACCATTTACGGTTTCACACCCTAATGCTGTTTGTCGCGCCTCTTATCCAAACGGCATATTTTCACTATTTTATGAACTTAACCTCGCGTATACTATCAAATAATAACCAAAGGGGATGACCTGGCTTCGACGTGGGTAGCAAAACTTGAGGTGCATGCCGAGCTTTCAGGAAACTCGTTAAACATCTGAAAAATTATAGTTGCAAACGACGACAACTACGCAATCGCTGCCTAAGAAACAGTAAGATTGCTGTCTGACTGGAGCCGTGCTTATGC
>JBDOOJ010000001.1:0-6992 GCA_039830885.1 Cycloclasticus sp. | reverse complement strand
TTAGGTTGAACACAAACAGATAACAAGGAGATACGGTCTTGAAAGATCTACTCAATTTTTTAAAGCAACAAAACCAAACTGAAGAGTTTGATGCCATTCGCATAGGTTTAGCGTCACCAGACATGATCAGATCATGGTCTTATGGTGAGGTTAAAAAGCCAGAAACGATTAACTATCGTACATTTAAGCCAGAAAGAGACGGCTTGTTTTGTGCCAAAATATTCGGTCCTGTTAATGACTACGAGTGTTTGTGTGGCAAATACAAGCGTCTAAAACATCGTGGTGTTATATGTGAAAAGTGTGGTGTTGAGGTGACACTTTCGAAGGTTCGTCGCGAACGGATGGGCCATATTGATTTAGCAAGCCCTGTTGCGCACATTTGGTTCTTGAAGTCATTGCCATCACGAATTGCGTTGTTGTTAGATATGACATTGCGCGATATTGAGCGCGTCTTATACTTCGAATCGTTTGTTGTCGTTGATCCAGGTCTAACACTGTTAGAAATGGGCACATTGATGACAGAAGAAGAACACCTTGAAGCGCTCGAAGAGCACGGTGATGAGTTTACCGCCTTAATGGGTGCTGAAGCGGTTGATGGTTTATTGAAAGCGTTAGATTTAAATGCAGAGATGGACGGTTGCCGTGAAGACATGGATAAAACTAAGTCTGAGACTAAAATCAAGAAACTTTCTAAGCGTTTGAAAGTGTTAGAAGCGTTGGTAACATCGAAAAATAAACCTGAGTGGATGATACTCAAAGTATTACCTGTATTGCCGCCAGAGCTTAGGCCGCTTGTGCCGTTAGATGGTGGTCGTTTCGCCACGTCTGATTTGAATGACCTTTATCGTCGAGTTATCAACAGAAACAATCGTCTTAATAGGCTATTAGACTTAAGTGCGCCAGATATTATTGTGCGTAACGAAAAACGTATGCTGCAAGAATCAGTTGATGCGTTATTGGATAACGGTAGACGTGGTCGTGCGATTACGGGTACAAACCGTCGTCCACTTAAATCATTAGCGGACATGATTAAAGGTAAACAAGGTCGTTTCCGTCAAAACTTGTTGGGTAAACGTGTCGATTATTCAGGGCGTTCAGTTATCGTTGTGGGCCCAACGTTGAAGTTACATCAATGTGGCTTGCCTAAAAAAATGGCACTTGAATTATTCAAGCCGTTCATTTTTAATAAATTACAATTACGCGGTGAAGCGACGACCATTAAGGTTGCCAAAAAACTAGTTGAAAATGAAGGCCCTGAAGTTTGGGATATTCTTGCTGAAGTGATTCGTGAGCATCCTATTATGCTTAACCGGGCGCCTACGCTTCATAGACTTGGTATTCAAGCGTTTGAACCAATTTTAATTGAAGGTAAAGCGATCCAACTTCATCCGTTAGTGTGTTCTGCATTCAATGCCGACTTTGACGGTGACCAAATGGCTGTTCATATTCCATTATCGATTGAAGCACAATTAGAAGCGCGCACGTTGATGATGTCGACGAACAATATATTGTCTCCAGCGAATGGCGAGCCCGTTATTGTTCCTTCACAAGACGTTGTACTTGGTTTGTATTACATGACCAGAGAAAAAATAAATGGTCTTGGCGAAGGCATGACTTTTAGTGATGTTGATGAAGCAGCGCGTGCGGTTCAAGCAGGCTTTGTGCAGATTCATTCAAAAGTTAAGATCCGTATCGAAGAAAAGATCACCGATGAAAATGGTGATGAAAAGTTAACGAGGCGTTTAGTTGAAACAACCATTGGTCGCGCTCAAGTATGGAACATTGTTCCTAAAGCACTCGACTTTGATTTGGTTAACAAAGATTTAACAAAAAAAGCGATTATGCAACTTATTGATGTAGCATATCGTCAGCTGGGCGATAAAGTAACGGTTATTTTTGCAGATCAATTAATGTACCTTGGCTTCTCAAATGCCACTATATCTGGCGTGTCATTTGGCATCAACGATATGGAAATACCTGCCAGTAAAGGCAAATTAATTAAAACAGCTAATAAGGAAGTTAAAGAGGTTGAGGGGCAATATGCTTCTGGTTTAGTAACCAATGGTGAGCGCTATAACAAAGTGATTGATATTTGGTCTCATACCAATGAACAAGTTGCTAAAGCGATGATGGATAACCTCGGTACTGAAAACGTTACGGATGCTGAGGGAAATGTAGTTCAACAGAAATCATTTAACTCAGTGTATATGATGGCTGACTCCGGAGCGCGTGGTTCAGCAGCACAAATCCGCCAATTAGCAGGTATGCGTGGTTTGATGGCAAAGCCTGATGGATCAATTATTGAAACGCCTATTACGGCTAACTTCCGTGAAGGTCTAAACGTTCTACAGTATTTCGTGTCTACTCACGGTGCTCGTAAAGGTTTGGCTGATACGGCGTTGAAAACGGCTAACGCGGGTTATTTAACACGTCGACTAGTGGATGTTGCACAAGACATGGTTGTCTTGACCGATGATTGCGGTACAGAAAACGGTTTAGAAGTAACACCATTAATTGAAGGTGGTGAAGTAGTTGAACCATTAGGTAACTTGATTCTTGGTCGTGTGATTGCGCAAGATGTGTTCAGTGCGTCGACAAACGATATAATTGTCGAAAGAAATACATTGATTGATGAAGCTTGGGTTGATCTCCTCGAAGAAAAAGGTGTTGATAAAGTTATCGTTCGCTCAGCCATCAGTTGTGAAAATAGAAAAGGTATTTGTAAGAAATGCTACGGCCGTGACCTAGCGCGTGGGCAGCTTGTAAACCTTGGTGAGGCAGTCGGTGTGGTAGCAGCGCAATCAATTGGCGAACCGGGCACACAGTTGACGATGCGTACTTTCCATATCGGTGGTGCAGCGTCTAGTTCAGCGGCAATTAACAGTATTCAAATTAAGTCAGAAGGTAGTTTAACCTTTAACGAGAAGCTTAAAACCATTGAAAACAAAGACGGTAAATTAGTAGTTATTTCTCGTTCTGGCGAAATCAGTGTCGTCGATGAATATGGCCGTGAACGTGAGCGTTATAAAATACCATACGGTTCAGAGTTAACGGCTAAAGAAGATGATAAGTTAACCGCAGGCTCTGTGCTTGCAACATGGGATCCGCACACTCACCCCGTTATTACAGAAGTATCCGGTAAGGTTATTTTCAGTGACTTTGTTGATGGAGTGTCTGTTCAACAACAATCTGATGACATCACTGGACTATCATCCATGGTTGTTACTGATGCTAAGCAGCGCGGCATCGCAGGTAAAGATTTAAGGCCAGCCATTACATTGGTTGATGAAAGTGGTGAACCAATTTGTGTGCCGGGTACGACAATTGTCGTTCATTACGTAATGCCTGCTGGCGCGGTTGTTAATGTTGTCGATGGTGAGCAAGTAGTCAGTGCTGATATTTTGGCAAGGATTCCACAGGAGTCGAGTAAAACACGTGACATTACAGGTGGTTTACCGCGTGTTGCCGATTTATTTGAAGCACGTAAAACAAAAGATCCTGCTATTTTGGCTGAAATGACGGGTACTGTTAGCTTTGGTAAAGAAACGAAGGGTAAACGTCGTTTAGTTGTTACCGATAAAGACGGTGAAACAAAAGAGCTGTTAATTCCTAAGTGGCGTCATATCTCTGTGTTTGAAGGTGAACACGTAGAGCAAGGTGAAACGATTGCAGAAGGTGAGTTAACACCACATGATATTTTAAGATTACGTGGTGTTACAGAATTGGCAAGATATCTAGTGAATGAAATACAAGACGTGTATCGTTTACAAGGTGTAAAAATCAACGATAAGCATATTGAAGTGATTATTAGACAAATGCTTAGAAAGGTTGAAATCACATCAGGTGGAGACAGTACGTACATTAAAGGTGAGCAAGTAGAAAAAACACGCTTCCTTGAAATGAACGATAAACTAGAATCAGAAGGTAAGATTCCAGCCACGGCGAATAATGTGTTGTTGGGTATTACTAAGGCCTCGCTGGCAACGGAATCGTTTATCTCTGCTGCATCATTCCAAGAAACAACTCGAGTATTGACTGACGCAGCTGTCAGAGGAACCCGAGATGATCTACATGGTTTAAAAGAGAATGTAATTGTTGGACGATTAATACCGGCCGGTACGGGTTTAGCGCATCACATGGAACGTAGAAAAATTAAAGCGGCCGCTAAGCTTCCTGAAATTGTAGAAGAAGTGACAACTGCTGCAGCGCATGATGAAGCGGAAGAAGCGCTTAAACAGGCGTTAAATATGCAGGAATAAGCAAACAGCAGCTATTTAGGTGGTTTGAAAAGCCAGCCCATATTTTGGGCTGGCTTTTTTTAAAAAACAGCAATTACGCAGTCATTCTGCTTGACAGAAAAGCATTAACTGCCTAAAATTCCCGCACTTAACTGGATTGGAATTCTAATCCGTTGAAATAACCCAAATAATTTTAAAAATACCTGCTTTTTAGGTAGGTAGAGAAAGTTTTGCACGAGTTTTTGGAGCTCTAAATAAGATATGACCACAATTAACCAACTAGTTCGTAACCCTAGAAAGCGTAAGGTAGAAAAAAGCAAAGTTCCAGCGCTAGAAGCGTGCCCTCAAAGACGCGGTGTATGTACACGCGTCTATACAACAACGCCGAAGAAACCTAACTCTGCGCTACGTAAAGTCGCTCGTGTACGTTTAACTAACGGCGCGGAAGTAACCAGTTATATTGGTGGTGAAGGTCATAACTTACAAGAGCATTCAGTTGTGCTTATCCGTGGTGGTCGTGTTAAAGATTTACCGGGTGTTCGTTACCACGTTGTGCGTGGTAGTTTGGATACATCTGGCGTTGAAGCGCGTCGTAGAGGCCGTTCAAAATACGGTGCTAAGCGCCCTAAAAACTAAACAAACGAGTTAAAAATGTCTAGAAGAAAAAAAGCGATTAAAAGAGTAATTCTGCCGGATCCTAAATACAAAAATTTAGTCCTGGCTAAGTTTATGAATATGATTATGGTTGACGGTAAGAAATCAATTGCAGAAAAAATTGTATACAGCGCGCTTGATACAGTTGAAAGCAAAGGACATGAAAACCCTGTTGAAGCACTCATCGCAGCATTAGAAAAAGTACAGCCTGCGGTGGAAGTTAAATCTAGACGTGTTGGTGGTGCAACGTACCAAGTGCCAGTTGAAGTTAGACCGGCTCGTAGAGTGGGCTTGTCTATGCGTTGGTTGATTGATGCGTCACGTAAGCGTAGTGAAAGATCGATGGCTGCTAGATTAGCAGGCGAAGTATTAGATGCGCTAGAAAGCAGAGGTACAGCGTTTAAGAAACGTGAAGATACGCACCGTATGGCAGAAGCTAACAAAGCGTTCTCGCATTTCCGCTGGTAAATCTATTTAGAAGAGTTTAGGAAAAAAAGATGCCTCGTTCTACTCCAATAGAGTGTTATCGGAATATTGGCATCATGGCTCATATTGATGCCGGTAAAACGACAACAACAGAGCGAATATTGTATTACACAGGCGTCTCGCACAAAATGGGTGAAGTCCATGATGGTGCGGCAACGATGGACTGGATGGAGCAGGAACAAGAGCGCGGAATAACGATTACGTCCGCTGCAACGACCTGTTTCTGGTCGGGTATGGATAAGCAGTTTGATACCCATCGTATCAATATTATTGATACACCGGGGCACGTAGACTTCACGATTGAGGTTGAAAGATCGTTGAGGGTGTTGGACGGTGCATGTGCGGTTTTTTGTGCGGTTGGAGGTGTAGAGCCGCAGTCGGAAACAGTATGGCGACAAGCGAATAAATACAAAGTGCCTAGAGTGGCATTTGTAAACAAGATGGATCGAGCCGGTGCTGACTTTATGCGAGTTGTGCAGCAGCTCAAAGATAGGTTAGGTAGTAATGCGGTGCCGTTGCAATGTGCGATAGGTGCTGAAGATGAGTTTGAAGGTGTGGTTGATTTAATCAGCATGCAGGCCATCTATTGGAACGAAGGTGACAAAGGTGTTTCGCATGAAAAAGCAGACGTCCCAGAAAACCTAAAAGAACAATGTGAGGCGCTTCGTGAGCAATTAGTAGAAGTGGCCGCGGAAGCAAACGATGATTTAATGGAATTGTATTTAGATTCTGGTGAGTTGTCTGAGAGTGAGATTAAGCAAGGTTTACGCTTACGTACACTCAACAATGAAATAGTACCGGTGTTGTGTGGCAGTGCATTTAAGAACAAAGGTGTTCAAGCTGTACTTGACGCAGTAATAGAGTTTTTACCGTCACCGGCTGATGTCGATGATGTTACTGCAGTCGTTGTGGATGATGAAGAGCCGCAGACTAGATCTGCTGATGATAAAGAGCCTTTTTCAGCATTGGCATTTAAGATTGCAACCGATCCCTTTGTGGGTACGTTGACTTTCTTTCGGGTGTACTCGGGTGTATTGAAAACAGGTGATGCTGTTCTTAATCCGATAAAGAATAAAAAAGAGCGTATCGGTCGCTTGGTGCAAATGCATTCGAACGATAGGCAAGAAATAAAGGAAGTTTATGCTGGCGATATTGCAGCAGCGATTGGACTTAAGGATGTCACGACAGGTGATACTTTATGTTCAATAAATAATTCGATTACGCTTGAACGTATGGAGTTCCCGGAACCTGTGATTTCAATCGCAGTTGAGCCAAGAACCATACAGGATCAAGATAAAATGGCGTTAGCCTTAAGCAAACTTGCTCAAGAGGACCCGTCATTTAAAGTGCATACTGATGAAGAGTCAGGGCAGACAATAATTTCAGGTATGGGTGAGTTGCACCTTGAAATTATTGTAGATCGAATGAAAAGAGAGTTTGGTGTTGTGGCGAATGTTGGCACGCCGCAAGTTGCTTATCGTGAGACGATTCGTCAAAGCGTTGAGCAGGAAGGTAAGTTTATTAGACAGTCTGGTGGTCGTGGTCAATATGGCCATGTTTGGTTAAAGATAGAGCCACTAGAAGAAAAAGAATATGAGTTTGTTAATGCTGTTG
>JBDOOJ010000038.1:0-24299 GCA_039830885.1 Cycloclasticus sp. | reverse complement strand
GTTCACGGCCTGGAGCAGGGCGCAAAAAAGGCTCCTCCGTGTATGGTGAACCCACAAAAGCCGTTAGGGTTCCAGAGAGCTTGTTAGCGACTGTTACTGAGTTGCTCGAACATAAAAAGAAACAAACAGCTGAGGATATTATTAATCACCCAGATGTTTTTTTGCCTGATATGGACAGCCCTGTACCCTCCATACCCTTTTACGGAGCCAGTGTTGCCGCGGGTTTCCCGTCTCCAGCCGATGATTATGTGGAAAAACGGCTTGACCTGAATGAATTGCTTATCAGCAAGCCTGCGTCCACCTTTTTTGTACGTGCAGAAGGTGAGTCTATGCTGGGTGCAGGCATACATCCAGGTGATGTGTTGGTAGTTGATCGCTCGGTTAACGCCAACGTGGGCAAAGTGGTTGTGTGTGCACTAGATGGTGAATTAACCGTTAAACGCTTGCGTTCCAAAGAAGGCAAGCTGGTACTATCTCCTGAAAACCCCGAGTACCCTGACATACCGTTGAATGAGGGTGCAGAGATGGTTATTTGGGGTGTAGTGACCAGTGTTATCCACAATGTCTAAAATCGTCGAAAAAGCAGCTAAATGCCTGCAAATATAGCGCTTGTTGATTGCAATAATTTTTATGTCAGTTGTGAACGATTATTCCGCCCAGATCTAACAAATAAGCCCGTTGCGGTACTCAGTAATAACGATGGCTGCATTGTGGCGCGCAGCCAAGAAGTTAAAGATTTAGGCATCAAAATGGCGGTACCAGTCCATGAGGTGAAGGGCCTTATTCAACAGCACAATATTCAATTATTTTCGTCTAATTATCCCTTATATGCCGATTTATCCTCACGCATTATGCACAGCTTATCTGCCTTTTCCCCAACGGTAGATGTCTATTCTATTGATGAAGCGTTTGTCGATTTAGATAGAGCTAACCTTAAATCAACGGACTTAGGGCATGAGATTAAAAACAGCTTATTGCAATGGGTAGGTATACCGGTTGGCGTGGGTATTGGGCCAACCAAAACATTAGCGAAGTTAGCAAACTATGCGGCCAAGAAATGGCCTGCAACAGGCGGGGTTGTAGATATTAGCGACGCCGTTAAGCGAAAAAAAATTATGCAGATAACCCCTATTAATGAAGTATGGGGCGTGGGTCGTCGATTAACCGAAAGGTTAAACGCACTCGGCATAGAATCGGTTTGGGACTTACAGTCTCAATCCATTGGTTCAATTAGAAAACACTTTAATATAACCCTAGCGCAAACAGTGCAAGAGCTACAGGGCACACCTGTTATGCCATTTGCGGAACCTGCAAAGCCCAAGCAACAAATTATTTGCTCAAGAAGCTTTAAAGACAAGCTAATCAGTGAGCAAGATTTAGCGCAAACCCTTAGCGTGTTTTGCTTACGTGCCGCAGAAAAATTGCGCGCCCAACAAGGCCTAGCAAGAAAAGTTAGCGTATTTATTCGCACCAGCCCCTTTGATAAAAGTGACTTGTATTCAAAATCAGCGCATTACAAACTAAAATCCGCTACGCATGACAGCCGAGACTTACTGAAAATCACCAAACAATTATTGGCTAGCATTTATAAAGAAGGCTACCAATACCAACAAGCGGGTGTTGTGTTGGGCGATATCACAAGCCGACAAGCCGCCAAAACCACGCAGCAGGACTTGTTTTCACCAAACGGAGATGAACGTAGTGAAAAGCTGATGGCTACGTTAGACCAAATTAATCAGCGATTTAATAAAAAATTAACACTTGCGGCGGTAGGTGATAAAAAACTGTGGCAATCAGTACCCATTAATCGTTCAAACCAATATACGACTGATTGGAAGGGCTTGGCTAAAGTTAAGTTGCAATAAAAAAGGGAAGTAAAATAAATTACTTCCCTTCTAAAACATAAAGTTAAGCGCTTTAGTTAAAGCGTTCCATCAATAACTTTTTGAGCTAATTCGGCCCAACCAGAGCCGGCTTTAGCAGCACCTTCTAAATAATTTGCAGGAGCAGATTGGTAAGGCGGGCGAGCAGGGCCTGCTTTCATCCAACCACCGGCATTGATGCGTTCTTTCTCTAGCTGAATGTTGTAACGTGAGAATTCAGCAAAGCCGCCTGGAGGGAATAAATTCGCTAATACAGGAATCATTTTCTCATATAGGCCATTCGGTACAGACCAATCACCCGTTTTAACGGACTCTTTAACGCTGTCACGCCAGAGAATGGTTAATTCTGGGCCTGTACAGGCACAAGGTGACCAAAACGCTGTATGGAACTCAGGGTCCATTTTAGCTGCATCGGCATGATCAAACTCTAATGGTAAGAAACGAATTTGCTTACGTGATACTAATGTATGCAAGTGTAGTTGGCCGATGTTGATATATTTACAAGTAATAACCTGTGGAATATTAGCCACTTGCGCCCAAAATGGAGCAGGGAAGTCGAACTTAAAGGCTTCTGGATTCGCGTAAACACAAATCGCCATTTCTGGCACAGCTTCGGCTACATCTTGATAAAAACGAACAGCACCCGGTACGTCTATTTGTTGCCACATAGGCAAGCCAAGCATGGTGCCATCTGCACCAATATCACGAGCGTGCTTTAACTGGCGGATAGTTTCACGAGTATTCATGGTAGTAACGCCAACAAAAACCGGTACACGGCCGTTAGCTGTTTCAACCATTACTTCCATCATTTTTTTCTTTTCTTCCCAAGTCAGCGTCGCGCCTTCACCAAATGTACCTTGGCACATAATCGCATCAACACCAGCCGTGATAAGACCTTCAACCGCTTTAGCTACTTCGTCATAATCAACGCTGTCTTCCGTTTGCCATTGGTCACCGGTATCAATCGCAGGCGTTGGAATAATCGCCCATGCGCCGTTTACGTCTTCTACGGTTAATCTGTCTTGTCTTCTTGCCATGTGAATTCCACCTTTACGTTTGATAAAAAGATTATTCTAAAGTGAATTAATATTTATGCCAGTGACTTTTATCAGTTTTTGCTTATATTCTAACTAAATGTCAGTTGCTGATAAAAATCTAAGCTTTCTGGATTAGATAAGGCGTCCTTGTTTTTAACCTCTTCACCATGAAGCAATTTTTTAATGGCCAATTCAACTTTCTTGCCACTTAATGTATAGGGGATGGCGTTTGTTTGAATGATAAGCGCCGGTACATGACGCGGGCTGCATTTGTCTTTGATGGCCTTTTTAAGGCTGATTTGTAATGCGTCATTAAACACAGCGCCATCATTTAAGATAATAAACAGTAGGATGCGTTCATCGCCATCCCAGCGTTGGCCTACGGCAACGGAATCTACAATCTCGGGTAGCGCTTCAACAACACGATATAAATCGGCCGTACCTAAGCGCACGCCGCCAGGGTTTAAGGTGGCGTCTGAACGCCCAAAGAAGCGCACGCCGCCGTGCTCGTTAATATCGACATAATCGCCGTGGCACCAAATGTTGGGGTACACATCAAAATATGCGTCGTGGTATTTTTTTCCGCCTTCGTCATTTAAGAAATAAATAGGCATCACAGGAAACGCAGCGCTGCAGACTAATTCGCCTTTTTCACCAATGATGGCTTGGCCGTTTTCATTGAGCGCCTCAACCTTCATGCCGAGCATTCGGCATTGTAATTCGCCACGGTGGACGGGTAGCCAAGGCACGCCGCCAGCAAAACAGGAAACAATATCAGTACCGCCGGAAATTGACGCTAACAACACATCGTCTTTCCAGTCTCGGTAAACGTAATCAAAGCTTTTTTCTAACAAGGGCGAGCCGGTTGAAAGAATCGTTTCGAGTGATGGGAATTGGGACAGTTGTTTGGGCGTTATGCCCATGTTTTCCAGCGTATCGATGTACTTGGCACTGGTGCCAAAAATATTGATGCCTAATTCATCAATCATTTTTAGCAAGATACTGGTATCTGGTTTTAATGGGTTACCATCAAACAGTACGATAGCGCCGCCGGTCGCAAGGCCGGATACTAACCAGTTCCACATCATCCAACCGCAGGTGGTGAAATAGAAAAGCGTTTTATCGCGGCTCATATCGGCATGTAACTTATGCTCTTTAAGGTGCTGAAGGAGAACACCGCCCGCACAGTGAACGATACTCTTAGGTAAACCGGTGGTGCCGGATGAATACATGATGTACAACGGGTGATCGAAAGGCAATTGTTCGAAGGCTAACGGAGCTGGTTCTTTGGCTAAAAAGTCATCCCAAAAGATTGCGTTGTTTATGTTCGATAATTCAGGTTTCTCAACGTACTTTGCAACCACAACCACCTCAACAGAGGGTAGGAACTCAATAATGGCATTCAGTTTATCCAGCGTATTAATGTACTTGCCGCCGTATAAATAGCCATCAGCAGCAATCACCACCTTGGGATTAATTTGTTGAAAGCGATCCAGCACGCCTTTAATGCCAAAGTCGGGTGAGGTGGACGACCAAACAGCGCCGATGCTTGCCGTTGCCAACATAGCGATGAGGGTTTCCGGTACGTTTGGCATAAACGCGGCTACGCGGTCGCCTTTTGTTAGGCCCATTTCGCGTAGACTATGTGCTAGCTTTTCAACTTCTGTGTAAAGCTCTGCGTAGCTGAGCTGTGTTTTAATTTGCTCTTCGCCCCAAAAATGCACCGCGGTTAGATCATCACGAAAGCGCAGTAAATTTTCCGCAAAGTTTAAGCGTGAATCGGTAAACCACGTCGCGCCTGGCATTTTATGAATATCATCAACAACCGATGAATAAGGCGTAGAGTGAATGACGTCGCTACTCTCCCAAATGTTTTGCCAAAATACTGGAATATTGTTGATAGACCAGTCATACAGCTCGCTGTAAGAATTAAGAGAAAGGTCATAGCGTTCATTAACGGTTTGGGCAAACTGCCAAACTTGTGAGCTCTCGATACGAGACTGAGAGGGTGTCCAGAGTTGTTTATTCATATTGTTAAATCGTTTTTAGAATAGTTTTACAGCGTGTGACTTCTAATTTTTTAATGTGTTTGAGTTGGGCGGCCGCCGCTATAAAGCCTTCTGGTTCTTGCTTGATAAAAATGGTTTTGAAAATGTGGGCGAGCGCCTGCCATTGTTCGGCTGATTCTCTGAAGGCAATATCGGCATTGCAATTTCTTAAGCGGGGAAGGTAACGGTAAGTTTCTTTGATAAAGTCAGCGTAAAGAAACCGGAAGTTACCACCACCTGTTCCACGCTTTTCAATGGACTGATAAGCAAATCGCGCATGCCACTGCCAGTCTTTGGTCTGTGCCCATTGGGGAATCGCTTCTATTGCCCGTTCCATTGCAGCAACACCTTCTAGCGCATGATCAGCAGAAAGCAAGCTCTTCAAAGTTGCTGTAATTGAATCTTTAATCATGTCAGATGATGGGGAAAAACGCATTTCAGGTGCGCTTGTATACGAATATGCCGTCATGAAAGGCGGGTAATTACCAGCAACCGCTTGTTTAAATTGTGCAATTGAAATGTGTTGTAATTCTTCAGAAAACGACTCAGCAATCTCCACCTGTTCAGCATTCTCATCTAAACCAACCACTAAAACGCCATGACCAAAAAAATCGGCTGGTTGGTAATAGGGTAGGCCAGCTATTGAAGTTTTAGCAATGATAGGTCTATTGTTCCGGATAGAATCGGCGATGGTCGATGCCTGCCACGAACCCTGCCATGAAAGTGGCGTTTCTATACGTTGGTAAAACTTTTCTTCAAAATTACTTGCGCGGCCATTAAAGCGAGAAACGGGTGACAGCGCTTCATCTTCGTAATAAACAAAACCGAGCCCTTCACCTAAGCCAAAAACCATCGGTTCACTTAATTCAATACCATCAAATCGTGCAATGTCACCGATCGCAGTACTTGAACAGTGGACACCCTGACGGTGTGAAAAGTTTTTTAACTGAAGCACTATTGGATAACACTACCGACACGGCTATTATTTGTAATGCCCAGTTGTTGAGTAATGTAATGACCAGCGGCGGCGAGTTTTTCAAGGTTAATGCCGGTTTCAATACCCATACCCTGCAGCATGTATACCACGTCTTCGGTTGAAACATTGCCTGATGCGCCTTTGGCATAAGGGCAGCCGCCTAATCCAGCGACAGACGCATCAATACTGGCGATACCGTATTCTAGGCAAGCCAGTAAATTTGCTAAGGCTTGTCCGCGTGTGTCATGGAAATGTAAGCCTATTTTGTCAGCTGAAATTTTGCTAAGAACGGTATCGAGCATCGCTTTAGCTTTTAGGGGTGTGCCGATACCAATGGTGTCACCCAATGAGACTTCGTAACAACCTAAGTCAATTAACGCTTGGCTCACGTCGGCCACTTTTTCAGCGGCGACATCACCATCATAAGGGCAACCCAACACGCAAGACACATAACCGCGAACACGAACGTTTTGTTCAATAGCCGGGCGCATTAGCTCTTCAATACGTTTTAACGATTCATCGATAGAGCAATTGGTATTTTTTTGGGTGAAGCTTTCTGATGCGGCTGAGAAAACGGCAATTTCGTTAACGCCACAATCTAGTGCGCGTCCCACGCCTTTTAGATTAGGTGTTAAGACGGCGTAATTGATGCCGTTATTTAAGTCTAGTTGAGCAAGCACATCGGCTGCATCGGCCATTTGCGGCACCCATTTTGGGCTGACAAAGCTGGCGACTTCAATGTTGTTAACACCCGCTTGTTGTAGCCGGTTGATAAGCTCGACTTTATCCGCTGTGGATACGTTTTGTTTGATGTTTTGTAAACCATCACGAGGCGACACATCAACAATGCGGATAGATTCTGGATACGCTGTCACGGTTTACTCTGGCTCCATAAAGGTGATTAAGGTTGCGTCAGCTTCGACAAAGGCATCTTGGACATGGAATACATCTTTAATAACACCATTGAAAGGGGCAGTGAGCGTGTGTTCCATTTTCATGGCTTCAAGGATTGCCAAGGGTTGGTTTTCACTAACTGATTCACCTTGTTTAACAAAGACTTTTAGCAACTTTCCAGGCATGGGCGCAATGATACTACTCGCCATGCCTGAGCTAGATAGGTGGGGTTCAAAGGGATTAATAACCGTTAGTGGGTACCAGCGATTTTTCCAAGAGATGATAAGTTCATCGCCGTGTTTGAGGATATTAAATCGTTGCCAGCTATTATTTATTTGTAAGCGAATCGCTGAGCCATTGGATTCGTCTAATAGCACTTCTAGGTCATTGTCTAAGTGAAAAATAAAATGACTTTCGTGCTCAGTGACGACGATTTCAATGTCGTCACCGTCGTTATATTTGAAGTATAGATTGCGTTCACTTTGGCCATTAAGGCGCCAGCCTGTGGTATCAAACCACGGCGAATTAACCTCAGAAGATTGTGCGGCCATGTCAGAGACTGACTTTTGCTCATCCAACAGAAGGCGAACACTGGCCGCAAGCAACACAGCTTGTGGTAATTCGACTTCGCTGTTTGCAAGCAAGCTATCGAGCTTTGCATCAATATATTGCGTATCGATATTATTGTTGATGAAATCAGGGTGGTTTGCCAAGGTTTCAAGAAAAGCAATGTTGTTTTCAACACCCATAATGCCGCTTTCGCCCAAAGCTTGAACCAAGCGGGTTCGAGCGACTTCTCGGTTTTCTCCCCAAACAACGAGCTTTGCAATCATCGGATCGTAAAAAATGCTGATGGTATCGCCTTGGCTTACGCCTGTTTCAACTCGGCAATGCTCATTCGCTTTAGGGAAAACAAGGTGCTGTAACTTGCCGGTAGAAGGCAAGAACAAGTTATTTGGGTTTTCGGCGTATAAACGTGTTTCAAACGAATGCCCAGTGCTGGTAATTTGCTCTTGAGTAAGTGGTAGCGGTTCGCCTGCTGCCACGCGTAATTGCCATTCAACGAGATCTTGTCCAGTCACCATTTCAGTAACAGGGTGTTCTACTTGAAGGCGTGTATTCATTTCCATGAAGTAGAAAGAGCGGTCTTCGCCAACAATAAATTCAATAGTGCCTGCGCCTTCATACTGAATGGCGCGCGCGGCGTTCACTGCAGCAACGCCCATTGCTTGGCGAGTTTTTTCATCTAAGAAGGGTGATGGCGTTTCTTCAATAATTTTTTGGTGGCGCCGCTGCAAAGAACATTCACGTTCGTGCAAATGTACGTAGTTGTCGTGCGTGTCGCCAAACACTTGAAATTCAATGTGGCGTGGTTTGCCAATGTAACGTTCGAGTAATACACGGTCATCGCCAAACGCATTGAGTGCTTCGCGCATCACGGCATCCAAAAGATCGTTAAACTCTTCAGCGGAATGCACCACGCGCATGCCTTTGCCGCCCCCACCGGATACGGCTTTAATTAATAAGGGGTAGCCCACCTTCTCGGCTTCATGCTTAAGGTGCTCGGCGCCTTGTTCTTTGCCGTGATAACCGGGCACAACGGGCACATTGGCTACTTCCATTAATGATTTAGCGGCATCTTTAGCGCCCATTTTTTCAATCGAGTCAGCAGAGGGGCCAATGAATGTAATGTCCGCCGCGGGGCAGGCGCGGGCAAAGTCACTGTTCTCAGATAAAAAGCCGTAGGCAGGGTGAATGGCTTCCGCACCAATACGCTGTGCTAACTCGATGAGCGTGTCTGCTTTTAAGTAGGACTCATCAGGGCGAGAACCACCAATATAATAGGCTTCGTCAGCGAGCTTTACATGTCGCGCATGACGATCAGCATCGGAATAAACCGCAACACTGATAATGCCCATTTTCTTTAGGGTTGAAATCACACGACAAGCGATTTCACCACGATTTGCTATCAATACTTTTTTAAACATATTCTTAACCTACATCCTAAAGATGCCGTAGTTTGTTTTTTCAATCGGCGCATTCATGGACGCAGCAATTGCTAAGCCCAACACTTTACGTGTGTCGCGCGGGTCAATAATGCCATCATCCCAAAGTCGTGCAGTGGCGAAGTAGGGGTTGCCGTTCTTTTCATATTCTTGACGAATAGGCTGTTTGAAGGCTTCTTCATCTTCGCTAGACCAGTCCTCACCTTTGCGATCAAAATTATCACGTTTGACGGTCGCTAATACAGAGGCCGCTTGCTCACCACCCATAACCGAAATACGCGAATTTGGCCAAGTCCATACCATGCGAGCACCAAAGGCACGGCCGCACATGCCGTAGTTACCAGCGCCATATGAGCCACCAACAATAACAGTGAATTTAGGCACGCTAGCGCAGGACACGGCAGTCACCATTTTCGCGCCATTTTTAGCGATACCTTCGTGCTCGTATTTTTTGCCGACCATGAACCCAGTAATGTTTTGCAAGAAAATCAGTGGGATTTTGCGTTGGTTACACAGCTCAATAAAGTGCGCGCCTTTAAGCGCCGATTCTGAAAACAAGATGCCATTATTAGCAATAATACCCACAGGGTAGCCGTGTAAATGCGCAAACCCGCAGACTAATGTGCTGCCGTATAACGGTTTAAATTCATGAAACTCGGAGCCGTCAACCAAACGCGAAATCACTTCACGAATATCAAACGGTTGTTTAGCGTCTTTAGGGATAATGCCGAGTAGGTCCGACGATGGGTAAAGCGGCTCCTTTGTTTCGCGCACTTTTACAGGTAAGTCTTTTTTACGATTCAGGTGCAACACAATATCGCGAGCAATGGATAATGCATGACTATCGTCTTCGGCTAAATGATCAGTAACGCCTGATTGCTTACAATGCACTTCTGCGCCACCTAATTCTTCGGCACTGACTTCTTCGCCTGTTGCTGCTTTTACTAACGGTGGGCCTGCTAAAAAAACGGTAGCTTGTTGTTTTACGATAATCGACTCATCACACATGGCGGGCACATAGGCGCCACCAGCCGTACAAGAACCCATGACGACAGCGATTTGCGGAATGCCCATCGCCGACATATTGGCTTGGTTGAAGAATATTCTGCCAAAGTGTTCTTTGTCTGCGAATATCTCATGCTGTAAAGGTAAGTATGCGCCTCCTGAATCAACTAAATAGATACATGGCAAACGGTTTTCACGGGCAATTTCTTGTGCGCGGAGGTGCTTTTTTACAGTAAGTGGGTAATACGTACCGCCCTTAACGGTAGCATCGTTAGCCACAACCATCACTTCAGTATCATGAACACGGCCAATACCGGTGATAATGCCAGCGGCTGGTGCATCGTCGTCGTACATACCAAATGCCGCTAATTGTGACAGTTCTAAAAACGGGCTGCCAGGGTCAAGTAACGCTTTGACCCGGTCTCTGGGCAATAACTTATCTCTAGCAATGTGCTTGGCTCGAGCACGCTCGCTACCACCTAGTGAAGCCGTCTGTATCCGTTGCTTCATTTCACTGACTAACGATGTCATTTGCTCGACGTTGTCTTTAAAGTAAGCCGATGCTGTTTCTATTTTTGAGGGGATATGTCGCATAAGTATTTTGTTTTCTTCTAAATTATTTCAATGGCGATGGCAGTTGCTTCGCCGCCGCCAATGCAAAGTGCAGCAATGCCTTTACTAAGACCACTGTTTTTTAATGCATGAACGAGTGTGACGATAATACGCGCACCCGATGCGCCAATAGGGTGGCCTAAAGCACAGGCGCCGCCGTTTACATTAACTTTGTTGGGGTCTAAATTTAGCTCTTTAATAGCGGCCATAGTGACCACGGCAAACGCTTCATTTATTTCAAACAAATCAACATCAGCCAGTTGCCAATCACATTTTTTAAGGAGTTTTTCAATGGCATAAATGGGCGCGGTGATAAACCAATCTGGGTCATTCGCATAGGTTGTCTGCGCAGTAATGTTAGCCAATGGTTTTAATCTCTGCTTGTTAGCGTCATCGGCATTCATTAAAACTAAAGCGGCAGCGCCATCGGATATTGAAGAGGAATTAGCAGCGGTAACCGTACCATCTTTTTTGAAAGCAGGGCGTAGGCTCCTTATTTTATCCAAAACGGCATTACCCGGCTGCTCGTCCACAGCAAACGTTGCTTCACCTTTTCGAGACTTAACTGTGACGGGAGTTATTTCGTTATCAAAAGCGCCTGACTGAATTGCCTGACCCGCGCGTTGTAGTGATGCAATAGCAAAGTCATCTTGTTGCTCACGGGTAAAGTCGAATTTCTCAGCACACATTTCTGCAAAGCTGCCCATCAGTTTGCCGTGCTTTACGTCCTTTAAGCCATCACAAAACATATGGTCTAGCATCTCACCATTGCCCATTTTTTGTCCACCGCGCGCTTTAGTCAGTAAATAGGGTGCGTTTGTCATTGATTCCATACCACCGGAAATCACGCAGCTAGACTCGCCCGACATGATTTCGTTATAACCATACATCACCGTTTGCATGCCAGAACCACACATTTTGTTGACGGTATTACACGGAGTAGATAGTGAAAGCCCACCTTTTAAAGCGGCTTGTCGTGCAGGCGCTTGCCCTTGACCCGCTGACAGTACGCAGCCCATATGTACGCTGTCAATTGCTTCGGCTGTCAACATAGCTGCATCCAAAGCAGAGCGTATCGCATAAGCGCCTAAATCAGATGCACTTAAAGAAGAAAATTGCCCCTGAAAAGAACCTTGAGGCGTGCGTTTAGCAGCCATAATAACAACAGACGTTGAACTCATTTTATAAGGCCGTTATTTCGTGTCTTCAAAAAGCTCTCGGCCAATTAGCATGCGGCGAATTTCATTCGTTCCCGCACCAATGTCGTAAAGTTTGGCATCACGCAATAAACGTCCGGTAGGGAACTCATTGATGTAACCATTACCGCCCAATGTTTGAATTGCTTCTAACGCTACTTTGACGGCATTTTCGGAGGTAAATAACAGCAAACCAGCGGCATCTTTTCTTGAATCATTGCCTTTGTCGTATTGTTCAGCAACGCGGTAAGCAAACGCACGACTTGATTGCAGTGCGACGTACATATCAGCCATTTTGCCTTGCATTAATTCGAACATGCCGATGGGTTTGCCGAACTGTTTGCGTTCGTGAATGTACGGTAAACAAATGTCCATTGCCGCTTGCATAATGCCGATAGGACCGCCCGATAACACCATGCGTTCTGTGTTGAGGCCGCTCATTAATACTTTAACGCCTTCGTTAACTTCGCCAAGTACGTTTTCTTCTGGAATCTCACAATCTTCAAACACCAATTCACAGGTGTTTGAGCCACGCATACCTAATTTATCTAGCTTCTGAGCGGTACTGAACCCTTTGAAAGATTTTTCAATAATAAAAGCCGTCATGCATTTTGAACCGGCTTCAGGCCCAGCAGTACGCATGTAGACAATAAGCACATGGGCATCTGGCCCGTTGGTAATCCACATTTTGTTACCGTTAGCGATCCATTTATCGCCTTTTTTTACCGCTCGGCAACTCATTGAACCCACGACGTCGGAACCAGCGCCGGGCTCAGACATGGCTAAGGCGCCAATGTGTTCACCCGTACATAATTTAGGCAGGTATTTGTTGCGCTGTTCTTCAGTACCATTTAAATACAAATTGTTTAAACACAAGTTTGAATTGGCGCCGTAAGACAGGGCAATAGACGCAGAAGCTCTGGAAATTTCCTCCATTACCACAAGGTGAGATAAGTAGTTTAAACCGGTGCCACCATACTGTTCTGGTACTGTCATGCCCAGTAGCCCCATATCACCAAATTGTTTCCAGAGTTGGTTAGGGAACTCATTTTTTACGTCAGTTTCTTCGGCCAGTGGTGCAATTTCACCGTCGGCAAATTTTCTTACTGCGTCTCTTAATTCGTCAATTTCTTCGTTTATTTTTATATTGAATGGCATGGTGCTCTCTATGTTTATTATTTGCTATCAAAAAATGATACCACTATACTAATTCTAATGCGAGTTAGAATCTAACCATAGTTAGAAAATACAAATATGAACGCTAAAGTTAACAAAACAAAACCGAATTTAAAAAAAGATAAAACACGAGAAGTGTTGCTAGATAAAGCGGCGCAAATGTTCAGTCGGCAAGGTTATAAGTCAACCTCGCTAAAGGAAATTGCCGCTGCTGCGGGTATGAAAGCGGGTAGTTTGTATTATCACTTCGCCTCTAAAGAGGCTTTGATGGTTGAAGTGTTGGACAGAAGTATTCAGTTTATCAGCGACAGAGTGGCGGAAGAAATCAAAAAGCTGGATGATGAATACTCGTTTGAAGCTGGCCTAAAAGCCTTCATTCGCGGACACTTAACAGCCATTTTAACGCACCCAGATTACACCACGACAACCATCAGAAATAACGGTCAACTACCGACGTCTGTTCAAGCGTCAGCACATGCGAAACGCGAACACTATGAGCAACAGTGGCGACGACTGATGAAACAAGGCAGAGAACAAGGCGTTATTCGTGCAGACTTGGATGAGCATTTATTGCGTTTAATGGTGCTGGGTAGTTTGAACTGGTCTTCTGTGTGGTACAAACCCTGTGGTAAAAGTATTGACTCATTAGTTGAGCAATATACGAGTGTCTTTTTAAATGGTTGCCGTTAACGTATGAAAATAATGAATTATGAATGCATAAAGTTTGCAGTGGATGAGCGGGGCGTAGCAACACTGACGCTAAATCGCCCTAATGTTCATAATGCCCTTAGTGCTCAATTGATTGCTGACCTACAACATGTCTGTGACGAAATTGATTGTTCCAGCGACATAAGGGTTGTTGTGTTAACTGGTGCTGGCGCAAGTTTTTGTGCAGGTGGTGATTTGGCCTGGATGAAAAGCAATATGGGTCAACCGCGCGATCAGCGTATAGAGGAAAGCGGCTACCTTTCTAGATTGCTTAACACATTAAATAAACTTTCTAAGCCATTGATTGGAAAGGTTAATGGTATTGCATTTGGCGGAGGCGTTGGTATGGTGTCTGTGTGTGATTTTGCCATTTGTTCCGATACCGCGACGTTCGGCTTAACGGAGGTTAAACTCGGTTTGATACCGTCCACCATTTCGCCCTTTGTTGTCCGCCGTATCGGTGAGGCGCATGCCAGACGCAATTTTTTAAATGCACGATTGTTTAATGCGCAAGAAGCGGAAGTAATGAATCTTGTGGCAACTGTCGTTCCAGCACCTGAACTTGATGAGGCAGTAGAGAAAGAGATTGCACTGATTTTAAAGTGCGGGCCAAATTCAATTAGCGCAGCTAAAAAACTGATTGACTATGTCGCCACGCATTCTGAAGAAGAATGCGCGTCGTATACGACAGAAAGCTTGGCTGATATTTGGGAAACAGACGAAGCTAAAGAGGGCATTGATGCCTTTTTCAATAAAACAAAACCTAACTGGATTAACTGAGAGGGAAACATGAGTAACTATACAATTGATGATTTAGAAGTCGGCATGTCTGCAACGATGGCGAAAACAGTCACAGAAGCTGATATCGTGATGTTTGCAGGTGTAACAGGCGATTTCAACCCAGCGCATATTGACGCTGAATACGCAGCAGAAAGTATGTTCAAAGAACGTATTGCACACGGCATGTTATCGGCTGGTTTTATCAGTGCGACGCTTGCTATGCAATTGCCTGGAGCGGGGTCTATTTATTTAGGCCAAGAATTGAAATTTAAAGCGCCGGTGTTTATCGGTGATACGGTCAGAACGACCGTGACAATTACATCGATTAACGAAAAAAGAAAAATAGTCGTTCTAGAAACGATTTGTTCAGTGGCAGGGAAGCCGGTTATCGTTGGCGAAGCCACGATGATGAAACCATAAAAGGCGATAAGCATGCGACTTCAAGCATTACTAAAAGAAAAATCAAACACGGCTGATGCGGTTGCTGGTTGGGTAAGCAGTGGTGATAAGATTGATTACGGTATGTCCATTCAACAACCGGATGTGTTTGATGCTGCACTAGCAGCCCAGAAAGATCGTTTAAGCGATGTGACTATCAGAGGTACGCTATCAACACGGGCTAGACAAGTGATTGAATGTGACCCTGAACAACAACATTTCACTTTTGAGAATTGGCATTTTTCTGGTTATGACCGTAAAAAGTTTAGTCAAGGGTTAGAGAGTTATGTGCCGTTTAATTTTGGTGAAGGCCCGCATATTTATCGTCAATATCGCGACGTGGATATGATTGTGATTAAAACAACGCCGATGGATGAGCACGGCTATTTTAATTATGGCGCAACGAATACTTATGTACGCGCTACGTGTGATGTGGCAAAGCGAATCGTTGTCGAAACGTGTACAGAAATGCCGCATTGCTATGGCACAGAAGGCAGCATTCATATTTCAGAAGTTGACGCGGTGATTGAAGGTGATAACGCACCCTTATTTGAACTACCAAACGCGGAAATAACAGATTTAGATAGAACGGTTGCAAGTTATATTGTGCCTTTAGTACAAGATGGTAGTTGTCTGCAAATTGGCATTGGCGGTATGCCCAATGCGGTGTGTTCAGCGTTGGCAGAATCAGATATTAAAGACCTAGGCATTCATACTGAAATGTTTGTTGATGGTATGGTTGATTTGGTTGAAGCGGGCAAAATTACGGGTTGGGAAAAACAGACTCATCGTGGAAAAATCACCTATACTTTCGCGTTAGGCACAAAAAGAACCTACGACTTTATTCATAAAAACGATATGTGTTTAAGCCTGCCGGTGGATGAGACGAACTTAACTCATGTCATCTCGGCTAATGATAATGTTGTGTCGATTAACAACTGTTTGCAAATTGATTTATCCGGACAAGTGGCATCAGAAAGTTCTGGCTACCGTCATATTTCTGGAACCGGTGGGCAGTTGCAATTCGTGCGCGGTGCGGTGCAATCTAAAGGTGGTTTGTCGTTTATGTGTTTATCATCTCGTTATAAAGATGCAGACAGTAACCTTGCGCCTAGAATCGTACCGGGCGTTGCGCCAGGTACCATTGTAACAACGCCGCGTTCGGATGTGATGTACGTGGTGACAGAATACGGTATCGTAAATCTAAAGGGTAAAAGTGTATCGGAAAGGGCGTTAGCGCTTATCAGTATAGCCCATCCAGATGACAGAGAAACACTACATCAACAAGCGTGCGAGAACAACATCTTATCCAAAAAACACTGGTCTTAAAACAATGTTGAAAAGTATTTTAGTTACAAAAAATAACGGTGTTGCACTCATCACAATGAGTGATGCGGTCACCATGAACGCGGTAACCGACCCTGTCATGCTGGAAGACTTGATTCAAGCATTCAAGGATATTGCGCAAGACGATAGTGTTCGAGTTTGCGTGTTAACGGGGGTTGATCGAGCATTTTCATCCGGTGGTAATGTGAAAGACATGCTTAGCCGCGAGAAGATGTTTGCAGGTGAGCCCTTGGTGCTTCAAGAAGGCTATAGGGAAGGTATTCATCGTTTATCTAAACTCATGTACAGCTTTGAAAAACCGCTCATTGCCGCGGTAAATGGCGCGGCTGTAGGCGCAGGTTTTGATTTAGCGATGTTATGTGATTTACGTATAGCGTCTGACCAAGCACGCTTCGGCTCTACCTTTGTGAATTTGGCGATTATTCCGGGCGATGGCGGCGCGTGGTTGTTGAGTAAAGTCGTTGGAGCGCAACGCGCGGCAGAACTGGTGTTAACAGGGCGCATTATAAAAGCTGATGAAGCGTTAGAAATGGGTTTGTTGCTAAACGTTGTTGCGGCAGATGCGTTAATCGACGAGGCCATGTTATTGGCACAATCGATAGCATGCAAATCTGCAGATTCATTGCGGTTAGCTAAGCGTTTACTTAATTCAACCGACCGTTTGAATTTCACTGATCATCTTGAGCTATGTGCGGCGAATCAAGCCATGTTGCATCATGCGCCTGAACACGAAGCAGCCCTAAAAGATTTTTTCAAAAAACGATAGATTACTCAGTAACGAAATTCTACGCCGTTCTAATATAAGGGCGTAGTCAGTACTATCGGGCTAAAGATCGGCCGATAATTAGCTTCATAATTTCATTAGTACTGGCATATATACGTTGAACCCGTGCATCAGCCCATGCTCTTGCAACAGGGTATTCCCACATATAACCATAGGCACCATGTGGTTGAAGGCATTCATCCACCAATTTTCCATTGCTCGTGGTGTGGCGCTATTTCTTCTTCCAGAAATTTACGGACACTATCGCGAAACATTTCATGTTCTTCTTCAAAGACTGTTCGAGGAATCATAAATTAGTTCTTTATTGTCAAATAATTGTGATGATAGTATAGCCTTGTTCTAAAATCGAACGAGCGTTAGATTTTTTCTCGAGTGAACCCTAGTCAATACAATATCAAATGTTAAGGAGTGAAGATGTCGACTAAAAGCACCATGATGGATTTCCCACTATCGTTACCCCATATGCTTGAACGAATAGGGCTTTATTTCCCGACGGTTGAGGTTGTTTCTTGTATGCCAGACAAATCACTGCATCGAACCAATTACTTGGGCATTCAGAAACGATCAAAAAAGTTGGCGTCTGCATTAATCGATAGCGGTATTAAAAAAGGTGATTGTGTTGCCACCCTTATGTGGAATCACTACGCCCATCTTGAGTGTTATATGGGTATTCCCTGTACCGGTGCTGTTTTGCATACATTGAACTTAAGGCTATCCCCTGAAGATATCGCTTATATAGCCAATCATGCGGAAGACAAAATCCTCATTGTGGATGATGTCTTATTACCTTTGTATGATGAAATAAAGGATAAAGTGTCCTTTAACAAGGTTGTCGTTGTCCCTTTATCTGGGGCAGAGATACCAGAAAATTGTGTAAATTACGAAGACTTTATAGAAGCCGGTTCAGCAGATTTCACTTATCCGGATATTGATGAGAATGATGCACTCGGTATGTGTTATACCTCTGGCACGACAGGTCGGCCAAAAGGTGTGGTGTATAGCCACCGATCTACCGTTTTACATTCGATGTCTGAAGGGCTTGATAGTTCATTGGCCATCAATCAATATGATGTAGTGACACCCGTGGTGCCGATGTTTCATGCCAATGCTTGGGGCCTACCGTATACCTCCGTTATGGTGGGAGCAAAATTGGTGTTTCCAGGGCCGCATTTAGATGCCGAGAGCCTATTGGATTTATATGAGCAAGAGCAAGTCACCTTAAGTGCGGGTGTGCCTACCATTTGGATGGCCATTAAGCAGGCGCTTGAAGCTGACCCCACTCGTTGGAAAACAGCGGCTAATATGAGAATGGCCGTTGGTGGTGCCGCGATTCCAGAAAGCTTGTTCCGCGTGTTTGATACTTTTGATATGAAAATTATTCAAGCGTGGGGGATGACCGAAACCTCGCCATTGGCATCTGTCGGTTTACTGAAAAATAACATGATGGGACTGACTGAAGACGAACAATATCACGCAAGAACCAAACAAGGCCTTCCACTGCCTTTTGTGGAAGTGAGAATTATTGATGACGATGGTATAGAGCAACCTTGGGATGGAGAAGCTCAAGGTGAAGTGCAAGTGAGAGGGCCTTGGATTACGGGGTCTTATTATAAGGAAGGTAGTCAGCCTGACAAGTTCTCAGCAGACGGATGGTTAAGGACTGGCGACGTAGCTATGATCGACTCAGAAGGTTTCATTAAACTAACCGATCGGACTAAAGACCTTGTTAAATCTGGAGGTGAGTGGATAAGTTCTGTTGATCTCGAAAATGCAATTATGGACCACCCCGATGTGATTGAAGCCGCCGTTATAGCAGTGGCACACCCAAAATGGGACGAACGTCCGCTGGCGGCGATTGTCGTTAAAGAGGGTGCGTCGCTCAGCAAAGAAGACATTCACGAGTTTATCAGAGATAAATTCCATAAAACGTGGTTGCCCGATGCGGTTGAAACAGTCACAGAAATACCTAAAACATCTACCGGTAAGTTCATGAAAAAAGAATTACGAAAGTTGTATGAAGGATGGGTTTGGGCAACTTAGTCAATTAACTACCTAACAGTTAATTAACATTAAATAGTTGAGAAATAAAATGAAAGATGCAGTCATTATTGAAGCAATACGCACACCGTTCGGTCGTTATAACGGTGCTTATAGAGAAACACCGTCTAATAAACTATTAGCCATTGCGCTTAATGGCTTAATGGACAAAACAGGTTTAGATAAAGGGCGTGTTGATGATGTTATTGCTGGCGCTGTCACACAAATTGGCGAACAAGCAGCCGATGTTGCACGCCAATCATTATTGATGGCTGACTTTCCGATAACAGTACCCGCCGTTACGTTGAATCGGTTTTGTGGATCAGGCCAGCAGGCCGTACATTTTGCCTCGCAAATTATTGATGCCGGCGATGCTGATTATGTCATCGGTTGCGGTGTTGAAAATATGACCCGTGTCGAAATGTTAACGGACATGACCGTTGGCAAACCGTATACGGGTTTTGCGCCTATGGGAAAAGATTTACTGGATAAATACCCGTTAGTTCATCAAGGCGTAAGTGCTGAGTTAGTAGCTGAAAAATGGTCCATTACACGTGAAGAGGTTGATAGCTTTGCCATCGACAGCCACCGGAAAGCGCAGCAAGCTAAAGAGGCCGGTTTAAATAAAGAAATTGTTGCCACACCCGGTATTGATGCAGACGGAAATTCCATCATTTTAACGGGCGATGAAGGCATTCGAGCCGTTATAAACCCAGAGAAATTAGGCACATTAAAAACCATCTTCCGCCCAAAGGGTAACGGTGTTGTTACTGCAGGTAACGCTAGTCAGCTGTCAGATGGTGCAGCAGCGGTGTTAATTGCTAATAAAGATATTGCTATTGCTGATGGCTACACACCAAGAGCGCGCTTTAGGGCACGTGTCGTCGTCGGTAGTGACCCCGTTTTACAGTTAGACGGCCCCATTGCAGCAACCCAACTTGCGTTAAAGAAAGCCGGCCTGACCGTTGATGATATCGATTGGTTTGAGATTAATGAAGCATTTGCAACCGTTGCGTTAGCGTGGATGAAGGAAATCAAACCCTCGCCAGAAAAAGTTAACCCATGGGGTGGAGCAGTAGCACATGGCCATCCTTTAGGGGCAACAGGTGCAGGCTTAATGGCAAAAATGGTGGTTGGATTAGAAGCGACCGATGGCCAATTTGCACTACAAACCATGTGTATTGGCTTGGGTATGGCAACAGCAACAATTATTGAACGCATTTAAACGATAGGATAAAAAATGAATTACGACAATAGAACATTTTTAGTCACTGGGGGTAGCTCTGGTTTAGGTGGTGCAACAGCATCCATGTTAGTAGAAAAGGGCGCGAACGTTGTTATTCTCGACATTAACGAAGAAACAGGCAAAGCCAAAGAAACAGAACTAGGCGCTAATAGTCGCTTTGTTAAAACGGATGTGACCAGTGAAGCTGATGTGATGGCTGCTATTGAGGTTGCTAAAAATACCTTTACCGGTGTTCACGGTGTGATTAATGCAGCGGGTATTGCGGTGATGGGCAAAGTCCTAGATAGGGAGGGTAACCCACACTCGCTGGACCTTTTTGCAAAAGGCATCAACATTAACCTTGTCGGTACTTTTAATGTACTTCGCCTAGCGGCCCAAGCAATGACAAAAAATGAACCCACAAAAGATGGTGAGCGAGGTATTATCATTAACACCGCATCAGTCGCCGCGTTTGATGGCCAAATTGGCCAAGCCAGTTATTCAGCATCTAAGTCTGGCGTTGTTGGCATGGCATTACCTATAGCGCGCGAACTGGCTCGCTACGGTATTCGTATTTGTACCATTGCACCGGGTATATTTGAAACTCCGATGCTGGCTGAATTGCCAGAAGAAGTACGCGATTCTTTAGGAAAAATGGTGCCGTTTCCTCCTCGATTAGGTAAACCGTCAGAATTTGCTGCTATGGCAGGGCATATCATCGAAAATGTTGTATTAAATGGCGAAGTTATTCGACTTGATGGTGCTATTCGTATGGCCGCTAAATAAGGAATACTGATGACATTTGAAACATTATTGATTGAATCACCATCAACGGCTGTTGGCTTAATAAGGCTAAACAGACCGCATCAATACAACGCGCTTAATACCAAATTATTACAAGAATTAGCAGTGGCTCTTGAGCAATATGAACAAGATGATGCAGTGTCTGTTGTTATCATTACTGGTTCTGAAAAAGCATTTGCTGCCGGCGCAGATATTTCAGAATTGGTCGGTAAATCAAGCCAAGAAATGCTTGAGTTGATGCAGTCGGCTCCTGGCTGGACAGCGATTTCAACGTTCAGTAAACCAACCATTTGTTCGGTTGCTGGCATGGCATTAGGTGGCGGGTTTGAACTAGCATTGCAATGCGATATTTTGTTGGCCGCTGAGGGTGCTCAGTTTGCCCTACCAGAAATAACTTTGGGCGTTATCCCTGGAGCTGGCGGAACACAACGTGTTGCAAGGCTGGTTGGGAAATCACTGGCTATGGAAATGGTCCTAAATGCTCGCCCAATACTTGCCGAAGAGGCATTATCTAGAGGCATCGTTAGCCAAGTGATTAAACCTGATCAGCTTGAAGCCAAAACCATAGAACTCGCTAGCAATATCGCTAAAAGAGCACCAGTAGCCGTTAAAGCAGGGAAAAATTGCGTTAACAAGGCGATATTAAGCACATTAGAAGAAGGGTTGGATTTTGAGCAAAAGGCCTTTTTACCGCTGTTTGATACGGACGACGCCAAACAAATGATGGACGCTTTTTTGAACAAGTCTAAATAATGACATCAACTTACCAGTCTGTATTACGGCCAGAGTTATTCAAAGGCGCTACTATTATTGTTACCGGTGGCGGCAGTGGTATTGGTCGCTGTATCGCACATGAATTAGCGTCGCTTAATGCTAATGTTTTATTGCTTGGGCGAAATGAAGAAAAATTAAAGAGTGTTCAAAAAGAGATTGTTACGGATGGTGGTAACTGTGACACGTTTGTCTGTGACATTCGAGATGAAACTAAAGTAGCGAAGCAAGTTGAAGCCATGCTTAATAAACACGGCCCAATTCACGGGCTAGTTAATAATGACGGCGGTCAATTCCCATCGCCATTAGAGTCCATTAGCAAAAACGGCTGGGATGCAGTGATTAGCACAAACCTCACCGGAGGCTTCTTAATGGCGCGTGAAGTTTACAATCAATCAATGGCTGAACATGGCGGCTCAATTGTTAATATCGTTGCAGACATGTGGGGCGGTATGCCGGGTATGGGACACTCCGGTGCTGCTCGGTCAGGGATGGTGAATTTCACTCAAACTGCTGCATACGAATGGGGGCATGCTGGTGTACGGGTTAATGCCGTTGCACCTGGGTGGATAGCCTCTAGTGGAATGGACACCTACCCAGATGAATTTAAAAAAGTACTAATAACTTTACCTGCAGCAGTTCCCCTAGGGCGGTTAGGGAATGAGGCTGAAATCAGTGCAGCAGTGTGTTTTTTATTAAGCGACGCAGCTAATTTTATTAGTGGCACAACCATTCGTATTGATGGCGCAGCATCTCAAGGCAACACGGGTATTTACCCATTGTCTAAAGCCAAAAATTTAGTACCTTTTGGTGGTTTTCATCGTGAAGTTCCTTCTAAACTATTTCAAAACAATGAAGGTTAAGCGCCGTGTTTAAACCGTTGGAAAATATTCGCGTGGTGACACTCGCTCTTAATGTGCCAGGGCCGCTTGTTGCAAAACGTTTACTGGGTTTAGGTGCTGCTGTTATCAAAATAGA
Source organism: Cycloclasticus sp. (assembly GCA_039830885.1). GTDB lineage: Bacteria > Pseudomonadota > Gammaproteobacteria > Methylococcales > Cycloclasticaceae > Cycloclasticus. The sequence continues at coordinate 1,594 of JBDOOJ010000038.1, read as the reverse complement.
ACCCCCTCAAGGTGACCCCCTTAAGCAGTATTGTGCAAAGTGGTATGACGATATTAATGTTGGGCAAGATTGCAGGGCAATTGATCTAAAATCAATAAAAGGTAAGAAGCAGCTTGCAGCTATTTTGTCATCGACAGATTTGTTAATCACCGCGCAACGTACAAAAGCGTTAGATAACTTAGGGTTAGATTGGGCATCTTTACAGCAGAGTTTTCCGCAATTAAACCACATCGCTATTGTTGGTTACCCATCTCCAGGTGATAACGAAGCTGGGCATGATTTAACCTATCAGGCAAAGTTAGGTTTATTGAAAAACAATCAACTGCCAAGCACATTAATAGCCGATATGGCGGGCGCTGAAATGGCCGCATTTGAAGGGTTAGCTTTGTTAATGGCTAGTCGAACGGGTGAGAAGGGGCAAAAGAAAATTATCGCGTTGTCAGAATCGGCTGAATACATGGCGCAACCGCTAACGTACGGAGTAACAGCGGAAGGTGGTTTGCTTTCAGGTGGTTTGCCAGAGTACGCAACCTATCAAACCAAAGAAGGCTGGGTAGCATTGGCAGCATTAGAGCCACATTTTAGTGCTCGTTTAAAAGAGTGTTTAGAACTCGAAACATTAAGTTCTGAATCACTTTCTCAGGTATTTAAACAAAAAACAGCCCATGAATGGGTGGCATGGGCTGGTGAACGAGATATTCCTTTAGCTGAAATTAAGACATCTTAATCAAGCCAAGTAGTAAACGAATCAACGTCACCACGTTTTGTTCTGTATTGATTCACCTGCTTACTTTCATCCGGGTAACCCAGCGATAATCCGCATATCAAATGATACTGATCGGACACGCCTGTTTCTTCCCGAATAATGTCAGGGTAATCCGCAACCGATGCTTGCGGACAACTCGCTAAACCAAATTCGCGAGCTGCAAGCATGACCGTTTGAATAAACATGCCCATATCAACCCATGAACCTTTGCCCATATCTTTGTCTATAAAGAAAAACAGACTAGCTGGTGCGCCAAAAAACCTAAAGTTATTCAAGCCAGCTTCCATACGCTTTTCACTATCATCCCTGCCAATATCTAATGCGGAATATAAGTCCATGCCACACTGAAAACGCCGGCTTTTAAAGGGCTCAACCCATGTTTCTGGGTAGTATTGATAATCAGGATTAGCTTTCACCTTTTTGTTAACAGCCGATAATAAAGCGTCGCTAATTTTTTGTTTTGTAAGGCCGGTAGCAACAATCACTTTCCAAGGTTGGGTATTAGTTCCAGAAGGTGCCCAACGTGAAGTTTTGAGCAGGTTATTGAGTGTTTCTTTTGGTATTTTTTTATCTAAAAAGGCACGTGCAGAAATGCGCCCTTCAATGGCTTCTTTAATATTCATATTTATTGATTTATGTATTACGTTAGAATTTCGGTTTATAGATATATTAAGTATTGTACGATACAATAATCTAATCATCGTTAGATTTTTTAAATTTATACAACAAGCAAGGTATGTGAATGAAAATTTTAGTAGGCGTTAAACGCGTTGTAGATTTCAACGTGCGTATTCAAGTAAAACCAGACGGTTCAGGCGTTGCTACCGA
>JBDOOJ010000014.1:0-24311 GCA_039830885.1 Cycloclasticus sp. | reverse complement strand
GTTTCAATACATCGAAGGGTTCTATAATCGTAAACGCAGGCATTCAACACTGGGATATGTTTCTCCATCTCAGTTTGAAGAACAGGCTGCATAATCCGTGTCCGTTATACGGGGTACAGGTCAATATATTCCCGCGAGCACAATCGACATACCAGTAACTAGACCCATAAGAAATAAGGCGAAGGAGTTTTTTAATAAAGTGGTTATTAAATACTTACTCCGAAAGTAAGATATGTCTCTAAATATTTTCATTTTTACAATAAAACTTGTTATTAGGGGGAATGCATTTTCCCTGTAATAATATAATCAACCATAGAAGAGGGAAACTCATCCGTTAACAAACCCCTGATAATTCACATAATCCATCAAGCACTAATTGAATAGGACTAACCACGCCGATAATCTTGCCATTTTCCATAACAGGTGCTCGCATTAGGCCGTATCTGGCGAATAGACGTGAGCAGTAACGGATGTCCATATCGGGTGATACTGAAATAAGCGGTTTTTCGTTTATTTCGTACACGTTAACGCGATCAGGTGCTTTGTCTTTAGCCAGTACTTGTTTGGCGATGGTGCCGGCATTTATTACGCCGTATTCGTCATCTTCGTGAAACTTTTCTACAAATAAAACGGACGTTTTATGTCGCTTCATTTCTCTTACAGCTTCGGTTACGTTCATTCTTCCATCGATGATATGGAAGTCAGTTTTCATCACGTCACGTACGCGGATTGTTTTTTTATCACTCATAATTCTTCCTCAATAATTTGTGTAATTTCTTTTGCTTGGTGTAGTACACCAATGGCGTCTTCTACATCAATTTGTAGGGCGATGCCGCTACCGGGTTCTTCGTCAAACTTTCCCGCTCGCGCCACTTCTTCGATAATCTTTCGGCTTAAGTGTTGCTCTACTAAGAATAGAATAACGTCTCGTTGAGCTTCTAAGTTCAGCCCCATAAACGTTTTCTTTTTCTCTATTCCTTCGCCTCGCGCATTGTTGATAATGGTTGCACCAGTCGCTCCAATTCTTCGTGCGGCTTCAAGAACGGTGTCGGTTTTGTTGACATCAACAAATACTAAAATAAGTTTGAAATGCATATTTAATCTCCTTCTTCGTGGTGTATAAGCTGAGCCCTGTTCGTTAACCACTCTGTTATTTGAGCGTATGCAAGCACGGCTATTATAGGGAATAGACTAGCAAAGGCAATTAGCCCAAAGCCGTCTAGTAAAGGGTTTCTCCCCGGTATTGCTGTGGCTAAACCAATACCCAAGGCGGTAACCAATGGAACGGTAACGGTGGAGGTTGTTACACCGCCAGAATCGTAAGCTAAGCCGATAATCATTTTTGGTGCAAACATGGTTTGGATGATGACGATGACGTAGCCGGCAATGATGTATAGATACAGCTCTGTGCCGGTGACGATACGATAAGTGCCAAGTGCAATACCGAAGGAAACACCTATGGACACGGCGAGCCGCAGATACCAGGCTTTAATATTACCAGCGGATATGTGTTCCGCCTTTAAGGCGACGGCTATTAGTGCAGGTTCAGCCAAGGTGGTTGCGAAACCTATACAGGCGCCAAATATATATACCCAGGTATAGTCTTGCCATGCGATAGATATCGATTGGTCGGTAGTGGGGTTGATAAAACTTTCGCTGGTGAGTTGGTCGGCCATTAGTGTGCCCAGCGGGAATAGGGCTTTATCTAAGCCGACTAAGAAAAAGGTAATACCCAGTACAACGTAAACCATGCCAACGAGTAAATTTTTAAGTTGAGCAAATTGGCGTTTGATAACGAACAATTGAAAAAATACGATAATAAAAAGAATCGGTGCAACGTCCATAATGGTGGACAGTAAGACGCTGAAAATCTCGGTTATCCAGCTCATCATATGATCATCCCATACGCCATAACGAAAATCATCGGCGTAAGCGAGGCAAAGGCGATAAGGCCAAAACCATCAGTTAGTGGGTTACGCCCTTGAATGGCAGACGCTAGCCCAACACCTAGGGCTGTAACAAGCGGGACGGTAATGGTGGAAGTGGTTACGCCGCCTGAATCATAGGCAATGCCGATAATGGCGTCGGGTGCGAAGAACGTCATAATAACTACGCCTATATAGCCAGGGATAATGAGGTACTGCAGTGGCCAGCCACGAATAATTCTTAGAACGCCAAGTAGAATCGCGAAGCCCACAGAGGCAGCAACGGTAAAGCGCAACCCTGTGGCGTAATCAATTTTGGCTTGATCTGATGCCTGTATCATTCCACCGTCTGCAGCGATTCGTGCGGCTTCATTGGCAACGGCAATTAACGCGGGTTCTGCTGCTGTGGTACCAAAACCGAGTGCAAACGCGAAGGCGAGTAACCATGGAAGGCTACCTTTTTTAGCAAAGGCATAGGCCATGTTCTCGCCAATTGGAAAGAGGCTTTTTTCGAGCCCTTGAATAAATAAGGTTAAGCCCAATACAACAAATATTGTGCCGATGGCAATGTCAGCAATGTTTGGAATAGGTTGCTTAAGAACGAAGATTTGGAAAATAAAAATAACAACAAAAATGGGCAGCAGATCAAAAATACTGCCGATTATTTGTTTTAAAAATTTATTTTTAACCTGAAACAACATTGCTCTCCCTAAGGCCATAACTCTATAGGAAAAGGGGCGTCATTCCTAATGTAGATTAGCTTTAATGTTGGCAGATCGGGCAATAGAAAGTAGAACGTTGACCAATTGTTATTTGCTTGATGGGGGTTTTACAAACCGTGCAGGGTTGTTTTGCTCGGCCGTACACATTTAGCGTTTGTTGAAAATAACCGGGCTTGCCGTCGCTATTAACAAAGTCTTTAAGCGTGGTTCCACCTTGTTCAATGGCTTGGGTAAGAATGTCTTTTATTGCAATAACCAAGCTATTTAGGCGCTGCTTAGAAATATTGTTGGCGGCGCGTTTAGGGTGAATGCCAGCTTTAAACAGCGCTTCGCTCGCGTATATGTTGCCAACACCGACGACGATATGGCCATCCATAATGAAGCTTTTAATTGGCACTTTTTTCGCTTTGGCTTTTGGCAGAAAATCGTCAATATCAAATTCGTCTGATAAAGGTTCCGGCCCCAAGTGTTGAATCAGCTTATGTTCGGCGATGGGTTCTGATGACCACAATAAGCAGCCAAAACGACGCGGGTCTTTATACCGTAAGCAATTGTTATCGCTAAAAATAATATCAATGTGCTCGTGTTTTTCAGGTGCCGTGTCGGCATTTACTATGCGTAAACTGCCAGACATGCCGAGGTGAATAATCAGCGTGCCTTTGTCGGTATCAATCAACAGGTATTTAGCGCGGCGTTTAACACTGTTTATGCGTAAGCCGGGGAGAAGCGTTGATATTTCCGCACTAATCGGCCAACGCAATTTAGGCTGCCGAACAATAACGCGGGTAACCCGTTTACCTTCAATGTGTGGAGCGATGCCGCGTCGTGTTGTTTCTACTTCTGGTAATTCAGGCATCGTCTTCGTCGAGTTTGGGTAAGGTGGTCATTTTTTTATACTTGGCTTTGCTGAAGGTATACGCGAGATGTGAGTCCTTAGCGATGAGTATGACGTCGTTATTATTTTCAATCATTGTAAAGGCGAGAGTTTGATGTTTATTGAAAGTGATAATAACGTCGCGTACTGTTGCATTATTAAGCTGATGGTTCACTGTTATGGCGCGGGCGAAACGCCATTCATCCAGTAACATTTGAACGCTATCTGATGATAATTCAATAGAGGGGGCTATTAGGTTTTGCCAAATATAACCGTCGTTTTGTTGCAGGTTGATATGGGGCGTTTGTAATCCCGTAATTTGAACATTGTCGGGTAATAAACGGCTGTCTATATAAGCACCAACGTCGGCTGTTAGGTGATGTAAAAAAGTGTCGTCCAGCAGAAAAAGCTGTTTGCCGTTGCTGGCGTAACGTCGAGAGTTCACGCTTTCTGTGTCGCCAAGGGAAAGTGTTTGATTGTTGAAGGTTATGCTAGCGGTTGGTTTATCTAAACCAAAACGTGAAAAATCAGCGGTGTTAAGCGGGTAACTAACGGGCGGTTTGATTTGAGATATTTTAAGCAGGCGCTCAATTTTTCCTGCCAATGCTAGCGCCTTAAACGGTTGCGTTATATGCCACTGCAGATTCGTTCGTTTTAATGTAATGGACGGGGTGTTTTTTCGATCGATGCGCAGGGTGTTAATCACATTGATGTTGAGAGGGATAACGGTTGTTTCCTTAGGGGTTTCTTGCCCCGGTTTAAGCCAAGCAACAGCGCCGAGTGCAATCACCAGTACCGCGAGTAATAGGTTGATGATTAAACGGTTTTTCATGGCTTAATACTTTTTGCGTTTAAGCCAAATAACAATGCCGGTGACGATGAAGGCAAGCGGTAAGAAAAACAGAAACCCCAGTCCAAATATCAAAGACCAGGTATCGGTAATATCTAACGCGGTGTCAGGTGCTGTTTTTGCGGGAATATCAATCAACGAGTCATCGTGGTTTAACCATTGGATTAGGCTAATGCCCAAATCAAGGTTTGCGCCATTACCTAAAAATGAATTGGATAGAAAATCGGCATCGCCCAGCACAGCAATGCGTTGCTGAGTGCCTTCAATTTGTTTGTTAAGCGCGTAGCCAATGGTGATGGGGCCTTGTTCTTCTTTGCTGTTGGCGTCGAATTGAATGTTACCCTCAATGCTGCCGGTTTCTGTCCATGAGCGGTCCAGCGTGGCGAGTAAGGTGCTAGTGGTATAGGCGCTATTTTTTTTGACGGTAAGCCCAGCCGCTCCGGGAAACAAGCTCATGGCTTGCAGGTGACGAGTTGCAAGGTGGTTAGGGTATTGTGTGACCAAGGCAAAGGTTGGGTCATCAATGCCAAACATTTGAGTGCTGGCGTCTACAACGGTGCCGGGTAATAGGTTAACGCCCAAGGTATCCAGCAGTGGATGTATGTGGGCTGCTTTATCGGGTTCAGCTAAGAGGAGTAACGGTTTGCCTGCTGATAAGTAATCATTAATGAGGCTCATTTCACCGGGCAGTAAATCAGTTTGTGGGTCTGCAATCACCAGTAATGACGTGTTGTTAGGAATAGTTGGGGTGTCAATCAGGTTAATGGTTTGGCTGTTGATACCTTTGTTTTTAAGTTCGCCAGCAAACACGCTTAAATCAAAATTAGCTTGGCCAGCGGGGTTACGTTCCCCATGCCCGCTAAGGAAAACCACCCAACGTTGTTGGCTGTTAGCTAAACGTTGTAAGGCATTTGTTAGCGATTGTTCGTTCAGTTGTTGCAAAGATTCTCGTTTGCCGTTGTAACGAATAATCAGTTCGCCGTCAGCGGTAATGCCTTCTTCTCGAGCTTGGTCTGGTCGCATGTCGGGGTTGATAAAACTCAGCGATATATCGGTTTTATGTCGAGAGTACTTGGCAATTAACTCACTAATTTGTCGACGTAAAATATCATTTTCGGATGTGTAAGCGGTCACTTCGATGGTTTGATCGAGTTTTTTAAGCAAAGTAATACTGGGAGCGGACAATGAATTACGACCATTGGACGTCCAATCCGATTGAACGCTGTACTGCGTGCTAAGCCACGCAAGTAATGCAAAAATACCAATAAACAGGCCGGTAAAAACGATGTTTTGCAGGCGGATAAATCGGTGGGCTTGTCGGGATATTTTCATTTTTGCAAACGGTCGTTATCAAGCCGGCGTATGCTTAAAATTAAGAATCCCGCGATAAATAGAACAAAGTAAAACACATCGCTTGAGTTAATCAGCCCGCGCAATAAATTTTCAAAATGGCGCATGATGGAGATGTATTCAAATAAGCTGCTGCTATTTCCACTGTTGCTGCCTGCCCAATCGACAATCCACAGTAACAACAACGCGCCAAAGCTTGCGACCGCAGCAACCGTGGGTTGCGATGCAATGGCCGACATATAAAGGCCCAATGCATTGAACGATGCCATGAGTAACGCCATGGCTAATAAGCAGGCCAAAAATTTACCAATATCCAATTCGCCAACGGTTAATAAAGACAAGGGCATTAGGGCAATAAAAAACAAAATAATGAGCAAAAACGCGAAGATAGCCATAAATTTACCCAGTACAATTTCAGTGATGCTGATGGGCGCTGAAAATAATAGGCTGATGGTTTTATTACGCCGTTCATCGCTGATAACGCGCATGGTGAGTAACGGCGTAATCAGCAATAAAATGACCGCAGCATTGCCAAATAGTGGTGCAACGATTAAATCAGTCACACCAGGCGCGCCGGGTATGCCAACCAGTTTAGGTTGAATACTCAAATAATAATCGATTTGGGTTAAAAACATGTACGCAAGAATCAGCTGTGTTACACCGAGCATGGTCCATGCAAGGGGTGATAAAAATAGGCTGCGAAATTCTCGCCCCGCAATAATGAAACTATTCATGGTCGTTTGATGGTTGCGTTATAGAAAGAAAAATCTGTTCCATGTCGTGTTTTTCGGGTCGAAGTTCCTGTAGTCCCCAACGCTGATTAACGGCTAATTCGGCTACCGCTTCGGCGATGTTGTTGCCTTGTTCGTGATGAATACGAAGCTGATGACTGTCGAGTACATCAATAGAGTCCACGCCATTTATTGCTTCAAGTTGGTTTAAATCTGCCGGGTTGCGGAAATCAACCACGAGGCTTGAAGAGGTCATGCGACGAGATAACCCCGCAACGCTTTCATTCAGCACCAATTTACCGTGGTGAATAATTTGTACACGACTGCACGACTGTTGCACTTCAGGCAAAATGTGGGTGGAAAGAATAACACTGTGTTGTTGGCCTAATTCACGAATCAGCTCGCGTATTTCTAATATTTGAATCGGGTCCAAGCCAACGGTTGGTTCATCTAAAATAATAACCGCTGGGTTGTGCAAAATGGCTTGGGCTATGCCGACTCGCTGCTGGTAGCCTTTAGATAAATTATTGATAAGGCGTTTGCCCATATCGCTTAAGCCGCATTTTTCTTTGCCATGATCAACGGCCTTTTTTATGGCGGCCTTTTTAAGCCCGTGTAATTTTGCGCAGTAGGTTAAAAACTCATCGACGGTTAAATCGGGGTACAACGGTGGAATTTCGGGCAAAAAACCCAGTTCGGCTTTGGCTAACTTGGGTTGTTCGATAATGTCATAGCCGTTGATTTTAATTTCGCCAACGGTAGGCGTTAAGTTGCCACAAATCATTTTCATGGTCGTGGATTTTCCCGCGCCATTGGGGCCTAAAAAGCCCAATACCTCGCCTTTATCAAGTGAGAAGCTGACATCGTTTACAGCGCAATGGTCACCAAATTGACGGCTTAAATTATTAACTTCGATTAATGTGCTCATCCGGTGAGTATACGTGATGTTAGTGGGCGTTGACGTGGGAAAGCTTAATACGTGATTGGATTTCTTTCAAGCGGCATGAGGCATCAAATAAAGCTGTTTTCATCGGCAAGTCATGTAAAAATAATCGTTTTTACAATGCAGATTTTTAACATGTTATTAGGCGTAGATACCGGCGGTACGTTTACCGATTTTGTGTACATCGACGAGGCGGGTGTACGTATTCATAAAGTGCTTTCGACGCCTCATGCGCCAGAAGAAGCTATTTTGCAGGGCATTGAAGAGCTGGGAGTTGATAGCGAGCAATTATTGATTGTTCACGGTTCAACCGTGGCAACCAACGCCGTGTTAGAGAAAAAAGGCGTGCGCTGCTGTTTTGTAACGAATCATGGTTTGGCTGATATGTTAACCATCGGACGGCAAGCAAGAAAGGAGCTGTATAACTTAAACCCAAAGCCGCAGCAGCCACCTGTGCCGGTTGAACTTTGCTTAGAAACAGGTGGCCGAGTGGCGGCAACAGGTGAGGTGATTGAACCGTTAACGGATGAACAGGTAGATAAGCTGATTGCGCAAATTAAGCAATTGGCGCCCAGTGCGGTTGCTATCAATTTATTGTTCTCGTTTTTAAACGATGAGGCTGAAAAGCGCCTTGAACAGGCCATGCCAGAGGGTTTATTTGTATCGCGCTCATCCAAGGTGCTGCCGGAATATAAAGAATATGAACGGGGTATGGCCACGTGGTTAAACGCTTATGTTGGGCCGTTGGTCACCGGGTATTTGAACCGCTTAACGGCGTCGGTAAAAGCATCGTCGGTGTCGGTAATGCAAAGTTCTGGTGGAACCATTGCGGCGGAACAAGCAGGCGAACAGGCGGTACGTATGTTGTTGTCGGGACCAGCGGGCGGGTTAATGGCAGCCTTACATATGGGTAAATTAGCCGGTTTTGAACGTTTATTAACCTTGGATATGGGCGGCACGTCGACCGATGTTGCATTGTTGGATGGTGCTATCGCGCTGACCAATGAAGGTAAAATTGAAGGTTATCCAGTCGCCGTGCCAATGGTCGATATGCATACGATTGGTGCAGGTGGCGGCTCTATTGCGCATGTGGATGCCGGCGGATTATTGTGCGTTGGCCCTGAATCTGCCGGTGCATCGCCTGGCCCAGCTTGTTATGGCCGAGGCGGCCAAAAAGTGACTGTGACAGATGCTAATTTGTATTTAGGCCGAATCAGCAGTAAATATTTCTTGGGGGGTGAAATGACCTTGGACATGGCCGCTACTGAGCAAGCCATGCAAGTTTTAGCTGACGAGTTAGGCTGCGATTCAATTCAGGCAGCGGAAGGTGTTATTAAATTAGCCAACGAACACATGGCGCGCGCGTTGCGGGTTATTTCAATTCAACGGGGCATCGACCCCAGACCGTATGCGCTAATGACCTTTGGCGGTGCAGGCAGTTTGCACGTGTGTGCCTTGGCCGATGCGCTGGGCATGACAAGGGCCATTGTGCCGGTTCATTCGGGTGTGTTATCGGCATTTGGTATGTTGGCTGCGCCACGCTCACGTGAATTGTCGCGGAGCTTGTTGGGTAATCTTTCCGAATTATCGCTAGACGATATTGAGCAAGCCTTTGATGCGATGGTGGAGCAAGGTCAAGAAGAACTTCAAGCAGAAGGTGTTTGCGCTGATGATATTGACATTCGTTATTTGGTGGATTTACGTTATGTTGGCCAGTCATATACGTTACCTATTATTTGGAATGATGCCGAGTCAGCGACTCAAGAGTTTCATAATTTGCACAAAAGCCGCTACGGACACGATTTAGATTTGCCAGTCGAACTAGTAAATTTACGCGTCACATTGTCGGGCGAAATGCCCAAACCTAGCTTAGCGAAGCAAGAAGAGCGTTTAGTTGCAGACACCTTACCGTCAGAAATGGATAAGGGCTTGAGGCTGTATCAACGCCAACATTTAAAACCAAACGATATGATTAACGGCGAAGCGTTAATTGTTGAACAGGTGGCCACGACTTACCTCGCACCGCATTGGTGGTGCGAGGTAGATGAATATGGCAACCTAGTACTAACTAAAAATTAGTAAACGCCGCCCAGTGGGTGTGCAGGGATATCGGAGTCACAGGCGTGTATATCAACTTCAGGGTGATGCTCTTGCACGCTATTAGTGATTTCTTGAACTTTCTTCACGGGGACATCAACCATCATTAAATATTGCCCATCCTCGACTGCTTTTTCAAACGATTTTAGCCTAGAATTTGGCGCGCTAATACCAATCATCGCGGAGCCCCAGGAACCAACACCTGCGCCTGCTAAGGCAATACCGAGAACAGCGCCGCCACCTAATACTAAACCGGCGGGCGGAAATGTCATTGCCGCAAGGCCCGCTAGAATTCCAGTGACACCGCCTACAGCAGCGCCAGTTTCTACGCTGTGAATAAAGTCGCTGGATTGGAGTAAGTTGGCTTCAGGTAAAGCCTTCATGTCTGAGCCGGCTTTGGCAAGAACATGAATGTTGGACTCGGTGATTCGAGCAATAAGCATCTCGTTAACAACTTGTTCAGTTGTATCGTGATCAGGCAATAAAAAATACAAACGTCGTTTCATTAGAACTACCTCCCATGTCGTTATGGAAATATAAAACTACCACATATTTAGGCTGTTGACGTGATTTTTAGTTCAATTTAATAGCCGAGATGTTTTAAGGTATTGAATTTACTGCATCTCACCAAAACATAAATATTTAATTTCTAGAAAGTCATCAATGCCGTATTTGGAACCTTCGCGGCCAATACCCGACTCTTTTATGCCGCCAAAAGGCGCGACTTCGGTAGAAACGATGCCGCTGTTGATGCCAACAATGCCAACTTCCAGCGCTTCGGCTATGCGCCAAATACGTTTGATGTTTTGCGAATAAAAGTAAGCCGCTAGGCCATAAGGCGTATCGTTTGCTCGTTTGATAACATCATCATCTGTTGTGAAACGGTATAACGGCGCAACGGGGCCAAACGTTTCTTCATGGCTAATGAGCATGTCGGACGTTACGCCGCCAAGCACAGTGGGTTGGAAAAATTGCCTGCCTAGCTCATGTTGCTTGCCGCCGGTGATGATATGCGCGCCTTTGTTGATGGCATCGCGTATGTGTTCTTCAACTTTTTTAACAGCATTAGTGTTGATTAATGGGCCTTGTTGAGCAGATGGATCGAGGCCATCTGCCACGGTAAGTTGTTGCACTTTTTGGGCAAGCTTTGTTGAAAACTCATCGTAGACAGCGTCTTGTACAAAAATGCGGTTGGCACACACACAGGTCTGGCCAGTGTTTCTGAATTTGCTGGCCATTGCGCCGTCTACTGCCGCATCAATATCGGCATCATCAAAGACGATAAAGGGAGCGTTGCCACCTAATTCTAGGCTGATTTTTTTGACGGTATCAGCACATTGGCGCATGAGTGTTTTGCCAACCTCGGTTGAGCCAGTAAACGAAAGCTTGCGTACGGTCGGGCTGGCAGTTAGTTCACCACCAATGACGTTAGCATTGCCGGTAATCACATTCAATACGCCATCAGGAAAACCGGCTTGCTGCCCTAGTTCGGCTAGAGCAAGTGCGGAAAATGGTGTTTCGGAAGCGGGTTTAACGATCACAGGGCAGCCAGCCGCCAGCGCAGGGGCGCATTTTCGGGTGATCATGGCATTGGGGAAGTTCCAAGGGGTAATGGCCGCAACGACCCCGATAGACTGCTTGATAACGACGATACGTTTGTCTTGGCTAGGCGCTGGGATGGTGTCACCATATACGCGTTTGGCTTCTTCGGCGTACCACTCTACAAAGCTTGCGCCGTATAGAATTTCACCACGTGCTTCACTAATCGGCTTACCTTGTTCTAAGGTCATGATAGTCGCGAGGTCTTCTTGATTTTCAATAATCAAATTGAACCATTGCCGCATGATGGCGGAGCGTTCTTTTGCGGGTGTGTCGCGCCAGCCTTGCCATGCCATATCCGCCGCTTCAATAGCTTGCTGTACCTGTTCGGCCGTTATTTTAGGGACATGCCCTAAGATAGCTTGGTTTGAAGGGTTAGTGACGTTTAGTTGTTCACCATCAGCACTGTCAACCCATTGCCCATTGATAAAAGCGTGCTGTCTAAAAAGGTTTTTATTTTGAAGGTCCATGATTTAAGACATTGATTTATTAAACATCAGACGTTAATAATATTGAATAATAATACGGTATCAACCGGTAAATAACGAGTTTTAAAGGAGAGGAACATGAAATACACCAGAGAGACTGCGAAACAATGGGCAGGTGAGAATATTAGAGGGCTGTTTATGTGCCCTATATCGCCGATGAATGATGACTTCACGTTTAACGAAGCAGGTATTCGTGAAAATATTGAAGCGTTTATCGACATGGGTGTAGACGGTTTGGTGGTGGGTGGCTTTATTGCCGAGTGCTGGAATGCCACCTTAACGGAGTGGTATCGCTACCATGAAGTCGTGGCTGATGCGGTCAATGGCCGAATTCCCTTGTTCTCAATTTTGTTGGACCCCAGTGCCTATCAAACCATTGAAAAGATGAAACGTTTGGAAGAGTTAGGATACGACGGCGCAGAGGTGATTAACCCCGTGGTGCAATTGAAAAGTGATAACGAAGTTTACGATTGGTTCAAATTTATTACCGATCACTCGGACTTGGCGGTTGTGCTGTATAGAACGCCAGTATCGGGCAAAGTGCTGGGCTGGGATTTATTGCAACGCTTAGCGGACATACCAACCGTTGTCGGCATGAAACAGGGCGTTATGAACCGCGTAGAAACGTTAAAGCTACGGAGTATTATCCGCAGCGACTTTATTGTTGCAGACCCGTTTGAATCAGTATTTTGCGATGACTTACGAAAAGGCGGTCAAACAGTATTTGGTGAGCTGTCTTACATTCTTTACGGTAAAAAACGGCATATAGTAAAAGATTACATGGCTTTGTCGGCTGCTGGCCAGTGGGAAGAAGCCTATCAAGTGAGTGAACAACTGAATGACATTCGAGAATTTTATAACGAAGTCTTTATTTGGGATGTGGTGCAAACATTCACGTACGCTAGTGCGCTGGCTAGTATGAAAATTTGGTTTGAGGAAATTGGCTTAAACGCCGGCCCCATTCGCCCACCGGTACGGCAATGTACGCCCGAGTTAAGGCAAACCATTCACACTAGATTAAAAGAGTTAGGCGTTAGTTAAAAGTGATAAAAACGTCGTCTTGTGATAATTTAATTAAACTGAATAATCAATTAAGGAAGTTAATATGAGTTTTGACATGGTCGAAAAGATGATTCCATCAGGTGAGTTAGCCAGTAATTGTTTAATTGCCGGCGACCCTAAAAACCCACCATTGCTGCTGTTACATGGAGCGGGGCCTGGTGCTAGTGCGGGTTCTAATTGGAACTTATGTACGCCAATTTTGGCCAAAGACTTTTACGTTATTGCACCCGATGCGATTGGTTTTGGCCAGTCTGAATTGCCTAAAGAAATACCTACAAAAATAGCTCGATGGATGGGTTACCGCGTTGAACAAATCAAAGGTTTATTGGACGAATTAGGTATTGAAAAAACCAATGTGATTGGTAATTCAATGGGCGGGGCACTCGCGCTACAGTGTGTAGTTGAAATGCCTGCACGTTTTGAAAAATGTATGCTGATGGGCGCGATTGGTGCGCCGTTTAAAAAATCGGCAACCTTGGCGCGTATGATGAGTTTTTACGATGATCCGCGTGTGGCGCGTTACCGTGAATTGATTGAAAGCTTCGTTTACGATCCCAGCATTTTTGAAGATTTAGAAGCGGTGATGCAAGATCGGTTTGATAAAGCGATGGATCCAAAAATGCGGCCCATTCAAGAAATCATGTTTAAAGCGATGAACGAAGACATGGACAAGCTCATTATTCCGCCACCTGTGTTGAACCGTATAGAGCAAGAATGGGCGATTATTCATGGTCGCCAAGACCAAGTGGTTCCTCTAGAGACAAGCCTATACTTTTTGGAACACTTAAAGCGTGCTGAATTACACGTTTTGGATCGTTGTGGTCATTGGGCACAAACTCAGCGTTGGGACGGTATGTATCCGATCGTGATGTCGCATTTTTTGGGTAGATAAACGTGTTCGACCAGAAAACATTGGCAGCTTCTGCATTGGCGTTGGATAAAGCGTTGGCCAGCGGCAACACGATTCCACAATTCTCTCAGCTGTACCCAGAGATGACCATTGAAGACGGTTACGCGATACAAGCGGAGTGGACGAAATTAAGGCTGGCCCAAGGGCGTAAGATTATAGGTCGGAAGATTGGCTTAACCTCTAGAGCCATGCAGCAAGCTTCTGGCATTACCGAGCCAGATTACGGTACATTACTTGATGACATGGTGTTTTCAGATAACTCGGAAATCCCGTTTGACCGATTTATTGCGCCCTTGGTGGAGGTTGAAATTGCCTTTGTTTTAGGTAAACGTTTAGAAGGCGAAAACATTACCTTAACTGATGTTTTAGCGGCAACCGATTACGTATGCCCGGCGATAGAAATTGTTGATTCGCGGGTTATTCGAGTGGACCCTGAAACAGGCAAGCGCCGCAAAGTATTTGATACCATTGCGGATAACGCAGCCTGTGCTGGCCTTATTACAGGTGGTTTGCCAGTAAAGCCAATGGATGTTGATTTGCGCTGGATTGGCGCCATTGTCTCGCGTAATGGTTTGATTGAAGAAACGGGTGTTTCAGCAGGCGTGTTGAATCACCCAGGTAATGGCATTGTGTGGCTGATGAAACGGTTTGCACCACATGGCATTGCACTGGAGCCGGGGCAAGTTATTTTAGGCGGCTCGTTTACACGGTTATTATCCGTCGAGCGTGGTGATACCTTCCATGCAGATTTTGGTCCGTTAGGCAGTATTGGCTTTCGGTTTGTTTAGAGTGTAAATTTGCAGGTATCATTAACATGGCATTATCAATAAAAGAAAATAACTTCAAAAAAGCATTGCAAGCGAACCAACGGCAATTGGGCGCGTTCATGGCATTAGCTGACCCTATTTCAGCAGAGTTAATGGCAACAACCGATTTCGATTGGTTATTGATAGATGGTGAACATGGCCCGAACGATATAAAAAGCGTCACCAGTCAGCTACAAGCATTAGCAGCCTATCCGGTTCATTCGGTCGTACGTATGCAAGATCATAACGCGGCTGATATTAAGCGGGTGCTAGATGTTGGCGCTCAAACGTTGTTGATACCCATGGTTGAGTCGGCAGAACAAGCCAAACAACTAGTGGAAGCGGTGCAATACCCACCTAAAGGTATTCGTGGTATGGGCGGTGGGTTAACACGCGCAACACGCTGGGGTTCAATCGCTGATTATTTTGAAAAAGCAGATGACAATATGTGTCTACTTTTGCAATTAGAAAGCCCAGAAGGTATAGAAGCATTGGACGCGATTACTCAGCTAGACGGCGTAGACGGCATTTTTATTGGCCCGGCAGACTTGGCCGCGGCAATGGGCTATATCGGCCAGCCCGCGCACCCAGAAGTACGTCGTGTAGTAGAAGGAGCCATTAAGCGTATAGAAGCTATTGGCAAGCCCGTCGGCGTGTATTGTGGTGACCCAGAACAAGTGAAAGCGTACCAAGCAATGGGTGCCAGCTTCTTTTTAATTGCTGCAGACACCATGTTGTTAAAACAGGCTTCAACAAGTTTATTGAGCCAGTTTTAGGCATAACTCTCTAGTACCATACGTTTTTATAATGCCTTTTTGAAGGTGTTTGCTTGCATTAGGAACTCGCTTGATTAACATAATTCCGTCATATATTTGGCTAACTCTAGTAGCATCGGTGCTACACGCCTTTAGCTTTACCTATACCAAGCAATTTTTAGCGCACTCAAATAATCGCATGAAACTGGCTTTTTACAGCCAATACGCCGTTGGCTTGATAGCGTTTTGTTTGTTGCCCTGGGTGGATTTAGATCAATTGTGGGCAAATATCGAGTTAATCGTGTTGATGTGCGTGTTTATTCTAATTGCACAAACGTCCTATTTAAACGCCTTACAACATGGCGACGCGTCTTTCGTTGTACCGATGTTAGGCTGCAAAATGTTTGCGGTGGCGGGGCTGTCGGTGCTATTTCTTGGTGAAACCTACAGTCCGATTGTTTACCTCGGCGCGGCAGGTGCCTTTGCCAGCCTGTTTTTTCTTAATGATGGAAAGCTTCATGGTTCGCCAAAAGCATTAGGATTTGTGTTGATCACGTGTGTGTTGTTTGCCTTTGCTGATATTTCCTTTGTTGTGTTATTAAACAACGGTATGAGTGGTCTGGACTTGGCTGTGTTCGTGTTTATCGTACCGACGGTTTTGTTAATGCCATTCTCGCCGGTTATTTTTAAACGGGACTGGCAAGTCTCAAAACCGTTTAGAAAAACCCTTCTCATTTATGCTGTGGTGCAATTGGCGGGCATCATTATTCTGATGTATGCGTTTAAACAAGCACAGCAAGTTACGGTGATTAACATCGTACAATCATCCCGTGGGTTTCTTGCTGTGGGTGTGGTTTATTTAATGGCGCGGTTTGGTTTTAGCCACATCGAAACACTGTCTAAACGGCAATTAATCAATCGATCTTTCGGTGGTTTTTTAATGTTTGCCTCATTAGCAGTCGCGGTAATGGGGTTGCAAACATAACCCTAATGTTTTGGTTTGGATGCGTGTATAGAATAAACTGACAAAGCCAATGTTGTTTTTACTACGATTTTTTTCGTTCAATCAGCGTGTCATACTCTCGACACCTCCGGCAATGTAAACGTCGCCTTCACCACAGCTAATAGCACGTGCAGAATCAACAATAGCAGCTAGGCTGCTAGCGCATAAGCGATTAATGGTTTGGCCTGGAACGGTTACTGGTAAACCGGCTAATAAGCTTGCGTAACGCGCGATATTGCGGCTATCTTCACCGGATTGGCACACGCAACCTAAGACGACATCATCAATGATTGCTGGATCAAAGTCGTTGCGTAATACCAGCGCTTTTATGACGCTGGCGGCAAGGTCGTCGGGCCTAACATGCGCCAGTGCTCCGCAGTATTTCCCAAAAGCAGTTCGTGCGCCGTCATAAATGTATGCATTTAGCATGTTGCTGTGCTCATTGTCATATTAAGGTTATTAAACATTATTCATTAATGCAGTGTGCTTTACAAACATGTAGCTGCTTGTTAAGTTTGCTGAAGTTTCTGCATAATTAGGGCAGGCGTTAATTTAGGGTAAAGAATGAACTCAACATTACACATATGCATACACGGCGCAGGTGGTTTAGGGTCTGTGATTGGAGGTTATCTTGCGAAATCGGGCCATAAAGTAACGCTCATTAGTCGCCAAGCACATGCTGATGCTGTTAATAATCAAGGGTTGAATATTTTTGGTCGGCTAGGCGATATGGTTATTAAAGATAACCTAACGGCAGTTACGCAACCTGATCAGGTGGTTGGCGATATTGATTATTATATTTTGTTAACCAAAGCAAAAGATGCCGCTGGGGCAATTGCGGATGCGGCGGTGATATCCGCTCAAATTAAGTGTGCGTTAACCATGCAAAATGGTGTGGGCAAAGAGTCTCTATTGATTGATGCGTTTGGCAAAGAACGCGTGATAGGCGGGTCAACTATAGAAGGCGCTACGTTGATAGAACCAGGCAAGGTTAACAATCATGTTACTGCGCCAACAACTGCATATTTTGGTGAGTTAGGTGGCGGTAGCACGCAAAGAACAGGCGTGTTGGCGCAAGCATTTACTAACGCCAACTTAAATGCTAAATCAGTTGATGATATAGATAATGTTCTATGGGAAAAAGTGGTGCAAGTATCGGGTGCATCTTCATGGTCTGCCAGCACATTAGGGTCTATTCCTGCGTTAGATTATTGGGATGGTATCTCAGTAAAAGAAGGTGCAGAGCACTATGTAACGATTGCTCAAGAGCTGATTAATGTATACAAAGCAATGGGCTATGAGCCGCAAGATTATTACGCGCCATTTTCTTTTTTGAAAATGATTGATGAATCACCCTTTGAAACAGCAGTACAAGCCTGTATTGATATGGGTGTAACGATGAAGCCTAAAACACCAGGTGTTAGAACATCTATGCACGAAGATTTAGTAAATGGCAAAGAAACAGAAGCAGACACGTTGTTCATGCCGTTGGTTGAACAAGCTAAAAAGCACAATATTGCGATACCGACGTTTTTGGGCGCGTATCGGGTGATAAAAACAATAGACAGCAATTTAAATAAAAGGAATTAAAAATGACAACACAATCACAAAAAGACACCGTTAGAGAGTTTTGCTCAGCGTGGGACGATTTGAATTTAGATAAAATCATGTCTCTGATGAGTGATGGCGCTGTGTATCACAATATGCCCTTAGCGCCATTAAAAGGTCAACAGGAAATAGCCGGGTTTATTGGTGGATTTTTAGAATTAGCTGATTCGTGCGAATTTAAAATACTAAACTTAATAGCAGATGAGCACTGTATAGTCACAGAGCGTGTCGACACCTTTGGGTTGAAAGATGGTTCTACTATTGATGCTTTGCCAGTGTTGGGCATATTTCAGTTTGATGATAACGGTAAAATATGCGCTTGGCGCGAATATTGGGATTTACAAGATTGGGTTGCCAGAGGTGGCCCTGCTTTATAATGCTGGTAAGAGAGCAAAGAGAGTTATAAATAATGAAAATAGATCCTAAAACACAAGACAAATTCTTTAACGTATTAAAAGCGGTGGTTATTCCCCGTCCAATTGCATTTATATCTTCACAATCTAAAGAGGGTGGGCTTAACTTAGCGCCGTTCTCATTTTTTAATGGTGTGTGTTACGACCCGCCAACCGTGAGTGTGGCGATTGCCCGTTTTGCAGGTAGAAAGCCAAAAGACAGTTTGGTGAATATTGAAGAGACGGGCGAGTTTGTCATTAATTTGGTAAATCGTGATATGGCAGAGGCAATGAATCAAACTGCGGCAGAGTACCCAGCAGATGTTAACGAATTTGAATTGGCTGGTTTTACGACGGCTCCTTCAGAAATAGTAAAAGCACCGCGTGTTGCAGAGTCGCCTGTTAGCCTTGAATGTAAACTGATTCAAGTTGTGCCGGTGAATGAGGGCAGTCCGAAAGAGTGCGGTTTAGTACTGGCAGAAGTGGTGTATTGCCATATTAAAGATGGCTTGTTCGATGGGCGTTATGTGGATATGGAAGGGCTGAACCTTATTGGCCGATTAGGCGGTCACGACTACTGCGAATTAGGTGATTTCTTTAAAATGAAATTACCGGTGTACAAGCCAGAGGGCGAATAGCGCTATTCTTTATTCGTTTTATCGTCACCGGTGTAAAACTTTGGATACAGTCGCTGAACTTGTTCGCCGTTCGTATCCCAAGCGTGGCAGCCATTAAGAAAAAACGGTTTGGGTTGAACAGTTGATTGCTGCTTTTTACTCATGCTGGACATGGTTTGAAATAGTGTCGTAGTGGCAGGGCCAAGCAGGTCAGTTAAATGTGTGCAGCCCTGTAACCCACCGACCAATTTCTTTACACGCATTGTCCAACCAGCCGCAATTTTTTGGCCGATTAGCTTTCTGAAAATGGGATTAATATCAGGGCAACAAGCAAAAGGTGACTTGTCGGTGACTGAAATGCAGTCACGAACTATAAATTGCTCATCAATCGTGATGCGAATTTTCATATCATGTATGGGTTCACCTGCTTCAATACCATTCCGGTAGGTGTTATCAACGTGATACGTTTTAATGTCCGTAAGTCGCGCATCCACTTCCCATAAGCCATCATCACGCTGATAACCATCGCAGGTGATTTGGCGAGTATGAAGGTGTTTTCTGGCAGTACTATCGGGTAATGGCATAAGTTATCTCTTACTTAAAATAAAATGTCTCGAAATGAAACTTTCTTTAATGTTATTAGACTAATTATACTTAAAGTAGAAATCTTAAATAGGAAACCTTAAGTGAGTAAAGATCAAAGTTGTTGTCATTCAATCCATCCGCAAGAGGCTGAAAAGCTGACTGATTCTGTCTGTGGGATGAGCGTGAGTAAAGATGCTAAGCACCATACGGAATATAAAGGGCAATGGTTTGGCTTTTGTTGTGAAGGTTGTCTAACAAAATTTACTAAAGATCCTGAGTTTTATTTATCCGACGAGCCACGCCCCGAACCCGTCGCGATACCGGGTGCTAAATATATCTGCCCAATGTGTCCGGGTATTGAAAGTGACGGCCCAGATATTTGTTCAAAATGTGGCATGGCATTAGAGCCGGAGACCTTCGTCCCGCCAGAAACACATACTGACTATATTTGTCCGATGCACCCTGATGTGGTTGAGGATAAAGCGGGCTCTTGCCCACTGTGTGGAATGGCGTTAGAACCCAGAACGGTGGTGTTGGAAGAAGAGAATCCAGAACTGGACGATATGACGCGTCGTTTTAATATCAGCCTTATTTTCACCATACCGCTGTTTTTGATTGCGATGTCTGAAATGGTGGTGGGTGATGCTATGTTCAACATGGTATCGGCTAAAACTCTGCAATGGGTGCAAATGTTGTTAGCAGCGCCGGTAGTTTTGTGGGCGGGTTGGCCGTTTTTTGAACGTGCGGTGCAATCGGTTAAAAGCTGGAACTTGAATATGTTTACGCTGATTGGTTTGGGTGTGTCGGTGGCTTGGGTGTATAGCTTGGTGGCGGTTCTTGTGCCGTCAATATTTCCTCAATCGATGTTGAGTGAGCACGGTGTGGTCGCGGTATATTTTGAAGCCGCCGCCGTTATTATCACCTTGGTGTTATTAGGGCAGGTGTTAGAACTAAAAGCACGCGGCCAAACCAACAAGGCCATCCATTTATTGTTGGGCTTATCGCCCAGTACTGCAAAACGGGTGAATGCGGAGGGTGCGGAAGAAGACGTACCGTTAGACGATGTGCAAGTAGGCGATGTGTTGCGTGTGCGCCCCGGTGAAAAAGTGCCCGTGGATGGGGTGGTGTTAGACGGTAATAGTTCGATTGATGAATCGATGGTGACGGGCGAGCCTATACCGTCTGAAAAAATGGTAGGTGATACCGTTGTAGGCGGTACAGTTAATGGCACGGGAAGCTTTACGTTAACCGCACAACGGGTGGGTGGTGAAACGTTGTTATCGCAAATCATCCAAATGGTGAGCAATGCGCAACGCAGTCGCGCACCTATTCAGCGCGTGGCAGATGTTGTGGCATCATGGTTTGTACCCATTGTGGTGAGTGTGTCAGTTATAACATTTATCGCTTGGTATACGCTGGCTGCAGAGGATGCGCTTGCGTTGGGCGTAGTGAATGCAGTGGCTGTTTTAATTATTGCCTGCCCATGTGCATTAGGTTTGGCAACGCCAATGTCCATCATGGTGGGCATGGGACGTGGCGCGAGTATGGGCGTGTTAATAAAAGATGCTGAAATGTTAGAAACACTGGAAAAAGTGGACACCTTGGTGGTGGATAAAACGGGTACGCTTACGGAAGGCAAGCCAAGTGTTGTCGCCTTTGAGACGGTGGATGGTATTGATGAAAATCAAGCGCTTATTCTAGCGGCTAGCCTAGAGAAAGTCAGTGAGCACCCATTGGCTGAGGCGGTTGTTCGTGCGGCACAAGAGCATGTGTTACATGATGTGATTGACTTTGATTCAATACCTGGAAAAGGCGTACTTGGTGTCGTCAATGGGCAGCATATCTTGTTAGGTAACGCTCTGTTTTTGGAAGATAAATCCATAGATATTAGTGGCTTGCTAGCCTTGCAACAAGCACGCGAGTCTAACGCCGAAACGGCTTTATTTATGGCGATAGATGGCAAAGCAATCGGCGTTCTTTATCTAAAAGATGAGATTAAAAATTCAACGGCTGAGGCAATTCAGCAATTACACGACAGTGGCATCAAGGTGGTGATGTTAACGGGCGATCAGCAAGGCGCTGCCGAACAAGTGGCGAAAAAGCTCCACATTGATGACTATAGAGCGGGTGTATTACCTGCTGAAAAAGCAAATGTCGTGAAAGAATTACAAGCGCAAGGGCATATCGTTGCGATGGCCGGTGATGGCGTCAATGATGCGCCAGCCTTAGCGCAAGCGAACGTAGGTATTGCCATGGGCAATGGTTCAGACATTGCGATTGAAAGCACCGGCGTTATTTTAGTAAAGGGCGATTTACGCGGTATTGTGCGCGCACAAAAACTCAGTAAAGCGACAATGAAAAACATTCGCCAGAACCTTGTGT
This sequence comes from Cycloclasticus sp., assembly GCA_039830885.1. Classification (GTDB taxonomy): domain Bacteria; phylum Pseudomonadota; class Gammaproteobacteria; order Methylococcales; family Cycloclasticaceae; genus Cycloclasticus. The sequence goes on along the minus strand of JBDOOJ010000014.1, from coordinate 2,612 downwards.
TTGCCTTTCTTTATAACAGTTTAGGCGTGCCAGTAGCGGCGGGTGTATTGTACCCATTCTTTGGATTGTTACTGTCACCCATGTTAGCGGCCGCGGCAATGAGCTTAAGTTCGGTATCGGTTATTGGCAATGCGCTGAGGTTGAAAAATGCTCGCCTTTAATTTCCAGCAATAACGGCTTGTAAGCAGTTGGCTGATGGCACTAATATAGTGCTGTGAAAATGCTAATAACAGATAAAGCGATGCAGTCTATCCCAACTTTGTTGCAGGACGAGGTAATGGATGTTGTTATTGCCTTATCTGGTGCTTCGGGTATAGGCGAACCTTCCTTTTCTAAAAGCCAGCAACAGGCCTTTTGCCGTGCATTGGCGTGTAGTTTGTTTATCCAAAGGCAATTGCTTCGTTTCCCAACGCTTGTTGCGGAGGTATTTGATGATAAAGGTTTATCTGAGGGAAACAATAGCGTGACGTTAGATCTTAGTTCGCTGACAGATGAAGCTGCCGCTATGCGTGTTTTGCGCTTATACCGTAATCAATCGATGTTGCGTATTGCCTGTCAAGATCTAGCTGGTGTAGATGTAGATTCCACTTTAAAACAATTGTCGACGCTAGCAGATGGCTTGATTAATTGTGCGGTTGATTGGGCGTATCAAGTGATATGTCAGCGATTCGGAACACCCCGTGATGAGTTGGGTCGTGAGCAAGAGCTTATCGTTATTGGTATGGGTAAACTGGGCGCCCACGAGCTAAATTTCTCATCCGACATTGACCTTATTTTTTGTTACCCCAGCGCGGGTGAAGCGGATGGTTCGCGCTCCATTAGTAACGAAGAGTTTTTTACTCGCGTGTGCCGGCAAGTTGTAAAGCTGCTGGATAAACAAACAGCCGATGGGTTTGTGTTTCGTGTGGATACGCGTTTGCGGCCATTTGGCGATAGCGGTGCGCTGGTTTTAAACAGCGATGCGATGGAGCTCTATTACCAAAGCCATGCACGCGAATGGGAACGCTACGCGATGGTGAAAGCGCGTTTGATTACAGGCAAACCGGATGATAAAGCCAGCTTGGCGTCGATGATTCGTGCGTTCGTATTTCGGCGCTACTTGGATTACGGCGTGTTCGATTCCATCCGTGTAATGAAACGTCAGATTGAGGCAGAGCTTCAACGAAAGGGCGTGGAGCATAATGTAAAGCTTGGCCCGGGCGGCATTCGTGAAATTGAATTTATAGGCCAGGCGTATCAGTTAATACGCGGTGGGCGCGATACCGCGTTACAAGCGCGGGGCATTCTAGATGTGTTGGCGTTGCTGGCAGACAGGGGGCATATTTCGACCAATGCCGCAAACGAGTTAACGACTGATTACAACTATTTGCGGCGGTTGGAAAACCACATTCAAGAAATTGACGACAAGCAAACGCATGAATTGCCCACAAATGAGCGAGATCGGGCGCGTTTAGTATTGGCAATGAACACACGTGATTGGGCGGAACTGCTGGATAAAACGCATCAAGTAATGGCGCGAGTGCATGAGTACTTTGAAGTGTTGGTCGATTTCTCACCCACAGACCAGTCAAGCAATGCTATTGATTGGTTGAGCATTGACGAAACGGTGTTAACGCAATTGTTTGAATCTAAAAATATCGCGGCAAGCAACGCGGTGTCGCAAGATATTATTCAATTTTGCCACAGCTACCCTGTCCGGCAGTTACAGGAAAAAGGTAGGCAGTATTTTATGCGCTTAATGCCGCTGTTGATTGATGCGATGTTGTTGGACGGCCAGCATGAGCGTACGCTGTCGGCCTTTTTAAAGATGCTGGAGAAAATCTGTAATCGCAGTGTGTATTTGGTGTTATTAGTCGAAAACAAATCGGTGTTTAATCACTTGATTCGGCTGGCAAAACTAAGCCCTTGGATTATTACGCAGGTGACTAAATCGCCTATTTTATTGGATGAGCTGATTGATCCGGCAAGCTTATATAACCCTCCCTCAAAAGAAGATTTGGCCGTGGAGTTAAATAGGGTGTTAGCTGGTGTGGGGCGTGATGATATTGAGGGGCAAATGGATGCGCTGCGCTTATTTAAGCAAGTTAACGTGTTGCGTGTTGCCGCTGCAGATTTAACGGACGTTATTCCGCTGATGGTAGTGAGCGATAAATTAACGGCGATAGCGGAAGTGATCGTCGAAAAAGTACTCACGCTCTGTTGGCAGGCGGTGTGTTTGCAATACGGTACGCCGGCTAATACAAGCAGCGATGTGGTTAGTGGCTTTTCGGTGATAGGCTTTGGCAAGATGGGCGGTATTGAGTTGGGCTTTAGTTCTGATTTAGATGTTATCTTCTTGCATAACGATGCCGACATAGAAGAGCTAACAACGGGCGATAAAGCGATTCCCTTGAGTGAATTTTATATGCGGCTGGGTCGTAAAATAATCACCTTTATGACGACTCGAACCTACTTGGGTCAATTATATGAGATGGATTTACGTTTACGACCGAACGGAAATTCAGGTTTATTGGTTACCAGTGAGTCATCGTTTAAAAACTATCAAGAAAACAAGGCATGGACATGGGAGCATCAGGCACTTATTCGTGCACGTTTTGTGGCGGGTTGCGGTG
>JBDOOJ010000057.1:0-7047 GCA_039830885.1 Cycloclasticus sp. | reverse complement strand
CTGCCGCAGTTGACGTGCCTGTATTAGCAAATATCACAGAGTTTGGTCAAACTCCTTACTTCACAACAACAGAACTTGGTGAAGCCGGCGCGAGCATGGTGCTTTATCCATTGTCTGCTTTCCGCGCCATGAGCAACGCTGCGTTGAATGTTTACGAAACCATTCGTAAAGAAGGTACTCAAGTAAACGTTGTAGACACCATGCAAACTCGTATGGAGCTTTACGATGTGTTGGGCTACCACGAATACGAACAAAAATTAGACGCGCTATTTTCAAAGGAGAAATAAAAAATGACTGAAGAAAAAACACACGGCAGCCTGAAAGGCCTTAGAGGTCAATCTGCTGGGTCTACTGCACTATGTACTGTCGGCAAAACCGGCACTGGCCTCACCTACAGAGGCTACGACATGAGCGAATTGGCTGACACTTCATCGTTTGAAGAAGTCGCTTACTTGTTAGCTAAAGGCGAACTCCCTACTCAACAACAATTAGACGACTACATTGGCAGACTAAAAAGCAACCGCGGTTTGCCGGAAGCACTTAAAATTGTATTAGAAAAAATCCCTGCCGATGCGCACCCAATGGACGTACTACGCACGGGCTGTTCAATGCTGGGCAACTTAGAAATAGAAAACGATTTTTCTGAGCAGCAAGAAAAAGTTGAACGTATGCTCGCTATATTCCCATCCATTATCTGCTATTGGTACAAATTCAGTCACGGCGGTGTACGCATCAATACTGAAACAGATGATGATTCAATTGGCGGTCATTTCTTACATTTGTTGCGCGGCGAAAAGCCTAGCGACCTTCATGCGCAAATTATGACAGTGTCACTTATTCTATATGCAGAACATGAGTTTAATGCCTCTACATTTGCTGCTCGTGTCTGTGCTTCAACTTTATCTGATATTCATTCTTGCGTAACCGGCGCCATTGGCACATTACGTGGCCCACTACACGGTGGCGCTAACGAAGCGGCGATGGACATGATTCAAGACTGGACATCACCTGAAGAAGCTGAAGAAAAAATGATGGGCATGCTGGAACGCAAAGAAAAAATCATGGGCTTTGGCCACGCTATCTACAAAACATCAGACCCACGTAACGCCATCATCAAAAAATGGTCTGAAAAACTGGCCAATGAAGCTGGTGACACTACGTTGTATCCTGTGTCTGTGCGATGCGAAGAGGTCATGTGGCGCGAAAAGAAATTATTCTGCAATGCTGATTTCTTCCACGCCTCTGCTTATCACTTCATGGGCATCCCTACTAAGTTGTTCACGCCTATCTTCGTGATGTCACGCGTATCAGGTTGGACGGCTCATGTGATGGAGCAACGTTCAGACAACCGCATTATTCGACCTAATGCGGATTATATTGGTGAAGCCCCTCGTTCTGTTAAACCGTTTGCAGATAGAGGCTAAACACCTTTTCATAAGAAAACACAGCCAGTCTTGAACTTTAAGGCTGGCTTTTTTATCTATACCTATATTAAGTGAGTAAATACATGAACACTGAATACCGCAAAAAACTTCCCGGCACCGACTTAGACTTTTTCGACACACGCGCTGCAATAGAAGCTATTCAACCTGGCGCTTACGCCAAGCTACCGTACACATCACGCGTATATGCAGAAAACCTTGTGCGTCGTTGCGACCCAGCATCATTAACTGACTCACTTAAACAAATCATTGAACGCAAGCAAGACCTCGATTTTCCTTGGTACCCAGCCCGTGTTGTTTGCCATGACATTCTTGGCCAAACAGCCCTAGTTGATCTTGCAGGCTTACGTGACGCGATTGCCGACAAAGGCGGTGATCCTGCAGAAGTTAACCCGGTTGTACCTACTCAGCTAATTGTTGATCACTCGTTAGCTGTGGAACACGCGGGTTTTGAAAAAGACGCTTTTGAAAAAAACCGTGCGATTGAAGACCGCCGTAATGATGATCGTTTTCACTTTATTAACTGGTGTAAAACCGCCTTTAAAAATGTTGATGTGATTCAACCCGGCAACGGCATCATGCACCAAATCAATTTAGAAAAAATGTCACCCGTTGTTCACGCTCGTGATGGCATTGCATTCCCAGACACCCTCGTGGGTACTGATAGTCACACACCACACGTCGACGCATTAGGTGTTATCGCTCTTGGCGTGGGCGGACTTGAAGCTGAAACTGTGATGTTAGGCCGCCCTTCTTACATGCGCTTACCGAATATTATCGGCGTAGAGCTAACTGGCAAAGCTCAACCCGGCATCACCGCCACCGATATTGTCTTGGCGATGACCGAATTTTTGCGTAACGCCAAAGTTGTTTCCTCTTACCTAGAGTTTTATGGCGAAGGCGCGCGCAGCCTAACCATTGGTGATCGTGCCACCATCTCAAATATGACGCCTGAATTTGGCGCATCTGCTGCGTTGTTTTTCATTGATGAACAAACCATTGATTACCTAAAACTAACGGGGCGCGACGCTGAGCAAGTTAAATTAGTCGAAACATATGCCAAAGAAACTGGCCTATGGGCTGACGACCTTGAGACAGCCGAATACGAACGCGTCCTAACGTTTGATTTATCGTCTGTTGTTCGTAATATTGCAGGCCCATCAAACCCACACCGTCGCGTACCAACATCTGAACTGGCTGAACGCGGCATCTCAGGTGTAGTAGAAAATGAAGAAGGCTTAATGCCTGATGGCGCTATCATCATCGCAGCGATTACCAGTTGCACAAACACCAGTAATCCGCGTAACGTTATTGCCGCGGCTCTTATCGCACGTAACGCAAATAAGCTTGGCTTAAAACGTAAACCTTGGGTTAAAACATCGTTCGCACCGGGTTCCAAAGTCGCCCAACTGTATCTTGAAGATTCAAAGCTACTACCTGAACTTGAAGAAATGGGCTTCGGCATCGTCGGTTTTGCCTGCACAACCTGCAACGGCATGAGCGGCGCGTTAGATCCTGTTATTCAAAAAGAGGTTGTTGATCGCGACTTGTATACAACCGCTGTTTTATCTGGCAACCGTAATTTTGATGGCCGTATTCACCCGTATGCAAAACAAGCGTTCTTAGCTTCACCTCCATTAGTGGTTGCCTATGCGATTGCAGGCACCATTCGTTTTGATATTGAAAAAGATGTGCTTGGAAATGATCAAGACGGCAATCCTATTACCTTGAAAGATATTTGGCCTAGTGATGAAGAAATTGACAACATTGTCAAGCAAAGCGTTAAGCCCGAGCAATTCCGCGAAATCTACATCCCTATGTTCCCAGAAAATGTTGCTCAAGCTGAGCAAGTTCATCCACTATACGATTGGCGTCCGCAAACTACCTATATTCGCCGCCCTCCGTACTGGGAGGGCGCATTAGCAGGCGAACGTACAATGAAAGGTATGCGCCCACTAGCTGTATTAGGTGACAACATTACGACCGATCATTTATCACCGTCTAACGCGATTATGCTCGACAGCGCTGCTGGTGCCTACTTAGATAAAATGGGCTTGCCAGAAGTTGACTTTAACTCGTATGCAACACACCGCGGTGACCATTTGACGGCTCAACGCGCGACGTTTGCCAACCCAAAACTATTGAATGAAATGGTTCTAGAAAACGGTGAAGTAAAACAAGGTTCTTTGGCTCGTATTGAACCAGAAGGCGAGGTTAGCCGCATGTGGGAAGCCATTGAAACGTACATGGAACGCAAGCAACCACTCATCATTATTGCTGGCGCGGATTATGGACAAGGCTCATCACGTGACTGGGCTGCCAAAGGCGTACGCCTAGCGGGTGTTGAAGCCATCGCCGCCGAAGGCTTTGAACGTATTCACCGTACCAATTTAGTTGGCATGGGTGTACTGCCATTAGAATTTAAGTCTGGCGACAATCGCAACACATATGACATTGATGGCACAGAAACATTCAGCGTAACCGGCGACATTACACCACTGGCTACATTGACCTTAACCATCACCCGTAAAAATGGCGAAACAGTTGATGTACCCATGACTTGTCGCTTGGATACTGCCGATGAAGTATTGGTTTATCAAGCTGGCGGTGTATTACAACGCTTTGCTCAAGACTTCCTTGAGTCTTCAACTGCTGCTTAATAGGACACCTAAATGGCTCACGTACCCCAAATCAAAATTCCTGCCACGTATATGCGTGGTGGCACCAGCAAAGGTGTGTTCTTTAATTTAACCGACTTGCCTGAAACGGCTCAAGTTGCCGGTGAAGCACGTGATAATTTATTATTGCGCGTTATTGGTAGCCCAGACCCTTACGGTAAACAAACTGACGGCATGGGTGGCGCAACATCAAGTACCAGCAAAACGGTGATTCTCGCTAAAAGCACCCAAGCGGATCACGATGTTGACTATTTATTTGGCCAAGTGGCTATCGACAGAGCCTTTGTTGATTGGAGCGGTAACTGCGGCAATTTAACCGCTGCGGTTGGCTCATTTGCCATTTCACAAGACTTAGTTGACGCCAGCAGAATTCCAGAAAATGGCATCGCCGTTGTACGAATCTGGCAAGCGAATATCAACAAAACCATTATCGCCAATGTACCTATCACCAATGGTGAAGTACAAGAAACAGGTGACTTTGAATTAGATGGCGTTACATTCCCCGCCGCAGAAGTGGCCGTTGAATTCATGAAACCATCTGCCGATGGCGAGTCTATGTTCCCCACTGGCAACTTAGTGGATGACCTTGAAGTGCCTGGCGTAGGAACATTTAAAGCAACGATGATAACTGCGGGCATACCCACTATTTTCATCAACGCTGAGGACATCAATTATTCTGGCACCGAGCTGCAAGACGACATTAACAATGATGACAAAGCACTCGCCATGTTCGAGACTATTCGTGCCTACGGTGCCATTAAAATGGGCTTGATTACTGACATAAAGGAAGCTGAAAGTCGCCAACATACGCCCAAAGTCGCGTTTGTTAGCGGGCCTAAAGCGTATACAACCTCAAGTAATAAAAACATTGCTGCTAATGACATAGATTTACACGTACGTGCCTTATCCATGGGCAAACTACACCACGCGATGATGGGCACAGCCGCTGTAGCCATTGGCGCTGCCGCTGCTGTTCCTGGCACATTGGTGAACCTTGCCGCAGGCGGTGGTGAACGTTGTGCAGTTATATTTGGTCACCCATCAGGAACGTTGCGTGTGGGTGCTGAAGCCAGTATCGAAAATGGCGAATGGGCTGTTTCAAAAGCCATCATGAGCCGTAGCGCTAGGGTGTTGATGGAAGGCTGGGTTCGCATACCAGGCGATTCATTCTAAGCCCGTTACAAGACATGTAAAAAAGCAGCCAATTGGCTGCCTTTTTTATTATTGTCTAGAAATTACAACTAATCATTAACGGGCAAATTAATGGGCTCAATAGGCTCAAGCTGTCCATTGATATCTTTCCAACCATCTACACCCTCACGAAACCACATAACGTCGCTGTAACCCCATTCACGCGCTCGTTTAGCAGCATTCCAAGCCATCCAGCAATCTTCAATACAGTAGAAAACTAACGACTTTGATTTATCGCCTGACGTTAAGTCTACTAAATTAGTATCAAAATACAGTTTCACAACGGGTTTCAATTCTTGTTTACCGACATTCGGCAACCAAACGCTGCCCGGAATATTTTTACGTGGTGAACTAACAAGCCAAGCACCATCAAAATCCAAAGATTCTTCTCTAAAAATAGCACCATAAACGTCAATCATTACTGGCTTTTGCTTACTTGCTAATAAACCTTTTAAATCAATGGCTGAAATACGCTTAATGCCAATCGGCGGCACCTGACTTGTAACCGCATGATATGGCAACCCGCGATAAGGCTCGTCAATTTGGTTTGTTTTTATATCGGTTTCAGCACAAGCAGATGAAAATATCGCAATAAAAAACAAAACACTTACTACACGAATCATCATTATTAATTTACACGTTTAAAAACAAGGTTCTCATATGACAAATACAAATGAGTTATTGAGCGCGAAAATTCGCTTTTTAATAAAGCATTCGTTTTAAAACGTTCTGGCAACTCTATTTGCATCGCATCTGTCATAGACAAACCATCATTCACGGCGTTGCTTATGGTCTCATCAAGCCAGTTAATATAATCAACCATCTCATTAATTGGCTTTTTTGTCTTAGTAATAGGACCATGACCCGGCACGAGCACTTTAATTGGTAATGCACGTAGCGTGGTCAAGCTTGCCAACCATTGCTCAAAATTTGCGTGTGGTGTTGTTAACGTGCGTTTATGGAATATCAAATCACCGGAAAAAAGCACCCCCGTCGTGTGATCAAATATGGCCATATCGGCACTAGTATGCCCAGCTAATGACATAATTTCTAGCTTGTGCCGCCCCATAGTCACTAAGCCTAATTCAGCAACGTGGTTTGGCGCCAAAACATCCGTACCTCGCATCCAATCACCGACCATTAAATAAAGATTATCTGCAAAACCAGCGCCTTCATTATTGATATTCTTGATTGTTTCGCCAAGTGCCACTATACCCACACCTTTAAACGCTTGATTACCTAGGAAGTGGTCAGGATGATGATGAGTTATATAAACAAGCACAACCGGTTTGTCTGTGACTGATGCAATCGCCTCTTTCATTTGATTACCGTATCTAAGCGAAGAGCCCGTATCAATAACCACGACACCATCTGATGTAACAATAAAGCCGGTATTAACAATATTTCCACCATTTTCAAAGGTGAAATCTTCCGTTTCACCAACGAATACGTATGTATTCTCGGCAACTTTAGTTGCTTTTAATTGGTAGTCAAAATTTGCAGCTATCGTCACTGACGTTACAATTATTTGAACAAACAAAATTAAGGAAAACTTAAGCAAATAACTCATAAGTGAAATTCCGCCTCAAATTCGTTGCCATTATTATCTGAGCCTGTCATGAAAATAGGTGTAGATTTATCACGTTGTTTAAAGTTTAAACTTAACACCGGATTTTCATTGATCGGCTCAAACAACTCCAGGTGCGCCAACACATCACCCGCGTCATTTCTAAAGT
>JBDOOJ010000035.1:0-24383 GCA_039830885.1 Cycloclasticus sp. | reverse complement strand
CATCAAAATACACAGATTTAATGCCCGACGGACGCTCTCGTCGTTTTTCTTACGAACAAGAAGCAAACTCCGTCATTACATCACCTTGCCCAGAAAACCCTTGGGGTCAAAAAGGCTCGTATGAAATCGAAGGCCTCGCTTGGAGTGGTCGCGGCAAAATAAAACACGTCGATGTCTCTATCGACGGCGGCGTTACATGGCGCCCTGCCCGTTTAAAAGGCTTAGTTTTATCGAAAGCACTCACCCGCTTCTCACTCCCCTTTAAGTGGGACGGTTCGCCTTTATTGCTGCAAAGTCGTTCTATTGATGATACGGGTTACGTACAACCAACATTAACTCAACTTAGAGATATTCGTGGCACAAATTCCATTTATCACAAAAACTCCATTCATACATGGCAAGTACAAGGCAACGGAGGGGTTAAAAATGTTCAGCTTAAATAAAGTCTTAATTAGCCTTACTTTAGTAGCAATTATTGCACTTCCAATTGCAGCTTTTGCTAACGATACGGGGCACTATGGCATTGGCAAAACAGCAACCGCAAGAGAAATAGCTGGTTGGGATATAGATGTTCGTCCTGACGGCAAAGGTTTGCCTAAAGGCGAAGGATCTGTTGCTCAAGGCGAACCCATGTACGAAGCTAAATGTGCATCTTGTCACGGATCTTTTGGAGAAGGCGAAGACCGCTGGCCACCTTTAGCAGGTGGAGAAGGCTCGCTAACTGAAGACCGCCCAGAAAAAACGGTTGGTAGTTATTGGCCTTATGCGTCAACGCTCTGGGACTATATCAACAGAGCGATGCCATTCACTGCCCCACAGTCATTAACGCCACATGAAGTGTATGCAATTTCTGCTTACGTACTCTATCTAAATGACATAGTAGAAGACGACTTTGTGTTAACACAAAGCAATTTAGCCTCCATCAAAATGCCAAATGTGGATAATTTCTACATCGATAATCGACCAGATACAAACAACACGCGTTGCATGAAAGATTGCAAAGATCCCAGCAAAATTGTTGTTATAGAATCATTAAGCGGCATTACACCAGATCAAAATGAAGACTCGGCTGAAGCAGCGGCTGAAAAGCCTAAACTAAGTGAAAGCGCTATCGCGGGTAAAGCAACTTATACAACTAGCTGTCTCGTGTGTCACGGCAGTGGTGTTGCGGGAGCGCCAACATTAGACGATAAAGAGTCATGGAATAAACGATTAGAACAAGGTGTTGATACCGTTGTTAAACATGCAATCAAAGGCTTTATGGGCGAAAACGGCATGATGCCCCCCAAAGGTGGTAACTTGTCATTATCAGATCAACAAGTTAAAGACGCCGTGCAATATATGTTAGAGGCTCAATAAATGATGTTTAAGCAACTCGCACTATTCAAAACGCTCTTCCTTTTAATATTACTATCATTTTTATCAAATACGGCCATTGCCGATGTAGAGAATGGCAAAAAAGTAGCGTTCGACCGTACAAAAGGTAACTGCTTGGCTTGCCATGTAATGGATGACGGCGAAATGGCTGGCAATATCGCCCCACCACTCATCGTAATGAAAGCACGCTTCCCAGATCGGGCTGCTTTAAAAGCACAAATTTGGGACGCCACCGTCAAAAATTCAATTTCAATGATGCCACCTTTTGGTAAACACCACATCCTTACAGACGGTGAAATTGAAGACCTTTTAGATTATTTATACACACTTTAACCAATAGCAACAGGAGACAACATGCCTATATCACGCAGAAAATTCTTAAACATGTTAACCATCGGTTCAGCCGCATGTTTAACCCTACTAACCCCAATTAGCGCATTTGCAGCTTGGGCCAGTGACGCTTTCAATGCTACAAAAATTGATGACGCCTACAAAACTTTGTTTGGCTCAGCAACCATAGTAGAAAGCGACGAGGTTAAACTAAAAGTTCCTAAAATTGCTGAAAATGGTGGCGCTGTCCCTGTTTCAGTAAAAACCAGCATGAAAGATGTTGAATCCATCAGTATTTTCGTAAAAGATAACCCTAACCCTCTAACGGCAACTTTTTTAATTCCTGCAGGAACAATAGCGGGCGCTTCAACACGTATTCGCTTAGCACAAACAAGCACGGTAACCGCCATTATAAAAGCGGGCGGTAAGCTCTACAGCAAAAGCCAAGAAGTTAAAGTAACCATTGGCGGCTGCGGCGGCTAAAGCATAGAATTCGGAGATTAAAATGAAAGTTAAAGCAAAAGTAAAAAACAATATCACTAACGTTCGCGTATTAGCGAAACACCCAATGGAAACAGGCCGTCGTGTTAATAAAGAATCCGGCGAAAAAATCCCTGCGAAATACATTCAAGAATTAACGTGTGAGTACAAGGGAAAAGTTGTGTTTCTTGCTCAGTTTGGCACATCCGTATCAAAAAACCCTTACCTCGCATTCTCATTTGAGGGTGGTGTAAAAGGCGATACTCTTCAGCTACGTTGGAATGACAACACGGGTGAAGTGGACAAAACAGACGCTAAAATAAAATAATAATGGCCATGAAAAAATTTCTTAATGTAATCACTTTGGGGATACTGCTGCTATCAGCTTGCATCGTTAACGCTACACCTCAACAAGACAAAGAAGACTTTCAGACGTTTTTTACTGAACGGTTCCCCCAAATTTCATTAGCCGATTTTGGTGATGGCGTTTACGCACTCGACCAAGATGCCCGTGATCAATGGGAAGCTATGAGTGATTTTCCACCGTACGAAGATGACCTTGAAAGAGGTGAAGAGCTATTCAACACCCCTTTTGCTAATGGTAAAAACTACGCCAGTTGTTTCAAAAATGATGGCATTAATATTCGCCAAAACTACCCAAAATTCGACAGTAAAAGTGGCGTAGTTTTAACGCTAGAAGTTGCTATTAATGAATGTAGGGCAACCAATGGTGAAACTGCATTGAATTATAAAGTAGGTGATCTCGCCAAAATATCTGCCTATATGTCATCAACGTCAGAAGGCTCTCTAATCAACGTCGTAGCGCCCAGTAAAGGAAATGGCTTAAAAGCTTATGAAGCTGGCAAGCAATATTTTTATTCTAAACGTGGTCAGTTAAACTTTTCATGCGCTAATTGCCATTTACAAAATGTTGGCCGAAAAGCAAGGTCAGAAACTCTAAGCCCAGCATTAGGCCACCCTACTCACTTTCCGGTTTACCGTATGAAATGGGCAGGTTTTGGAACGTTACATAGACGTATTAATTCATGCAATAAACAAGTACGGGCACAGCCTTTGGTTGCACAAAGCGAAACGTATAAAAACTTAGAATACTTCTTAACCTATATGAGCAATGGTCTGCCCATCAATGGACCTGCATCTAGAAAATAAATAACATTGACACTTATGATATTTCAAGAAAAAACAAAAAAACATTCAGTGGCTAACACTAAACCAATTAAATCTTTTGGACTTAACGTCATTCTTGCAGGCTTCTTGTTCTGTGCAGTCAGCCTTAGCGCTCACGCACAAACTGAATCTGAAGCAAATAATGCAATTAGTGAAGCGCAATCATTGTGGGACGAAAGCATTGCAGCAGGACATGAATGGAACACAATAAAACCACTGGTTGCTCAGGCAAAGCAAGCGTTTAGAGCAAAGGATTTTGCAACGGCTATTTCATTGGCAAAGGAAGCATCCGCTCAGTCAAAGGAAGCATTAGTTCAGGCAGAGTACGAAAAAACTAATTGGGTAAATAACCTACCTAAGTAAACCACCGTAGGGCTTTATAAATGAATCGTAGAGAATTTAACCGTCTACTCACCGCAGGCGCGATAGCAGGCATTTTACCTAAAACAAGCTTAGCATTCTCATCCATTAAGCCAAACTACGACATACCCCAAAAAGGTAATGCCCGCCTACTCCACATTACCGATTGCCACGCTCAACTAAACCCCATCTATTTTAGAGAACCTAATGTAAACATGGGCTTAAATGATGCGTTTGGCAGAACGCCTCACGTTGTTGGCGATGCTTTCTTAAAGAAAAACAAATTGTCTAAAGGCTCTATGGAAGCACACGCTTTCACTTATTTAAACTTTAATTCTGCCGCTAAAGAATACGGTAAAGTCGGCGGCTTTGCTCATTTAAGCACCTTGGTTAAATCACTAAGAGCATCAGCAGGCGGTAATGAAAACAGCCTACTCCTGGATGGCGGCGATACATGGCAAGGTTCTGCAACTGCGTATTGGTCACGTGGTAAAGACATGGTTCAAGCAGCGAACTTGCTTGGCGTAGATGTGATGACAGGCCACTGGGAATTTACCTACCAAGACGAAGAAGTGTTCTCAAACGTAGACGATTTTAACGGTGAGTTTCTTGCCCAAAATATCAAACTAACTGAAGATGCCTTATTTGAAGGTAAACGCTCGCACGATGAAGATACAGGCCATGTCTTTAAACCTTACACCATTAAAGAAATAAATGGTCACAGAGTCGCCATTATTGGCCAAGCCTTCCCGTACACGCCCGTAGCCAACCCAAAACGGTTTATTCCTGATTGGAGCTTTGGTATTCAAAATGAGGACTTACAAGAGCTTGTAGACGAAATTAAAGCAAGCGAAAAACCTGCCGCTATTATCGTTTTGTCGCATAACGGCATGGATGTTGATTTAAAACTCGCCTCTGTTGTCACGGGTATTGATTTTATTCTTGGCGGCCATACTCACGACGGTGTGCCCGTTCCTATCACGGTAAAAAACAGTGGCGGCGAAACAGTGGTAACCAATGCGGGTTCAAACGGCAAGTTTGTTGGCGTATTAGATTTGAATTTAGACAACGGAAAACTCAAAGGCTACGAATACCGCCTACTTCCCGTGTTCTCAAATTTCATTGACGCTGATGTCGAAATGACCGCGTTAATTGATGATATTCGTAAACCATACCTAGATATATTAAACGAAGAACTCGCCGTAACCGAATCGCTACTCTACCGTCGCGGTAACTTTAACGGCACCTTCGATCAATTAATTTGTGATGCCTTACGCCACGAGCTCAATGCCGAAATTTCACTTTCCCCCGGTTTTAGATGGGGAACAACCGTGTTGCCAGGGCAAGCGATTACCTTTGAGCACGTTATGGATCAAACCTGTATTACTTACCCTGAAACATACGCAAGAAACATGCTCGGTAATGAGATTAAAGCTATTTTAGAAGACGTTGCAGACAACCTCTTCCACCCAGACCCGTTCTATCAACAAGGCGGCGATATGGTTCGTGTAGGCGGTATGAATTATGTATGCGGCCCAACTGCTATGGCGGGCAACCGCATTTCGAATATGACCTTAGATAATGGCAAAGCAATAGTAGCAAACAAGAATTACAAAGTAGCGGGTTGGGCAACGGTTGGCTCAAAAGCGCCTGGCAAGCCAATCTGGGAAGTTGTCTCTAGTTATTTGCGTAATCAAAAAACTGTCAATATCACCACAGTCAATTCACCGAAGTTGTTAAATGTGGGCAAAAATCCGGGTATCGTACTATAAAAAGTCTGTTGATTTTATTCTGGCCAAAAAACTCCTGCAGACCGTTAAGTGAGACAACTTTGTAATTGTAGTACTAGTCCTAGTATAGTTGCCTAAGTTTAATTAAAGATTATACTAAAGTATAACTTAATTAATTTATGGGCATCATCATGACAGCAATATCAATTAGACAATCAGGCGGTGCTAATATCGTCAGCATTCCAAAAGCCATTGTTACCACACTGGGTTTACACGTCGGTTCAAAACTCGATATGAGCATAAAAGACAACAAGATCATTCTTACGCCAATCGAAGATGCACCCTCGCTCGATGAACTTCTAGCAGCCAGTCCTAAATCCAGCTTTAACGAAACCGAAGAAGATAGAGAATGGATTGATGCCAAACCAACGGGGAAAGAAGTTTAATGTATATCCCCGACAAGGGAGATATTGTCTCTATTAACTTTGGCCCAAGTAGTGGTAAGGAAATAATGAAACGTCGTCCAGCCTTTGTTATTTCACGTCAAACATTTAACGAACACACTGGCTTTTTGCTCTATAAAAAAATCCCCTCAAGAAGGATTTACACGCGTGGGTTGTGAATACCTAAACCTTGAAGCGACAGAAAAAAGAAGCATCCACAAATTCATTGCTGAATGTGAGCGCGAACGCGCTAAAAAAAGTAATTAGCCTCCTCACTAATCCTACAAAAAGGATTGATTTAAGCTTTCTATTTAGCCCATTAGTGTTATTATTTTTTGTTATTAAAACAATGCTTTCTAGAACTATTTGAACTTTTAATAATTCATGCCTCGGTAGCTCAGATGGATAGAGCGCACCCCTCCTAAGGGTGAAGTCGCAGGTTCGAATCCTGCTCGGGGCACCAACATTATTATCCTTTTATTAAAATAAAAATTAAATGGTACTAAGTGTTAACTTTTTTTAAACCCTCAACTACACTATGGTGTAAGCAACGTCAGCCGGATGAGATATTTTAATGAGCAACTTACTGCAGTTATTTAAAAGCACGTCTGCACTTAACGGTGCCAACGCAAATTTTATTGAAGATATGTACGAACAATATCTCAATGACCCCGATTCCGTCGATGATCAATGGCGAGCTCAGTTTAATACCATTCGTAACGATGCTGAAACCATTGACATCCCCCACTCTTCCATCAAAAAACATTTTGCTGATTTAGCTAAAGCCCCAACGGGCGTTCGCGTTATTCAGGGCGGCGAGTCAGCTGAGCAACTTGCTAAACAAGCTGCCGTTTCAAGGCTGGTGAATGCCTATCGCGTCAACGGGCATAAGCAAGCAAATACCAACCCGCTCGACAGTGCTAAGACAACGTTGAACGCAGAACTTGATATCGCTTTTCATGGTTTAAGTGAGCTTGATCTCAATTCGTTGTTCGACACAGGCACATTACACAACACGCCAGAGCAATTAGCGCTTAAAGACATTCTGCCTATTTTGAAAAAAACCTATTGCAGCAGCATTGGCGTGGAGTACATGCACATCAGTGACACGGAAATGCGTTCATGGGTTCGACGCCGGATGGAAGGCCCCCGCGGACATTTAAATTTAGATGCTGAGCAAAAAACGTGGCTGTTAAAGTTACTAACCGCCGCTGAAGGCATAGAAAATCACTTGCATAGAACCTATGTAGGACAAAAACGCTTCTCTTTGGAGGGCGGCGAAAGTTTAATTCCAATGCTAGATGAAATGATTCAACGCTGTGGGGAATATGGCGTTAAAGAAACCGTTATTGGCATGGCACATCGCGGCCGTTTAAACGTCTTAGTTAATATTTTTGGAAAAAATCCTGCGGTTCTTTTTGAAGAGTTTGAAGGTAAACGCTCCGCTTCTCCCGCTAAAGATGGCTCGGGTGACGTTAAATATCACATGGGGTTTTCCTCTGACGTGGAAACTCCCGGCGGCGAAATGCACTTAGCCTTAGCATTTAACCCGTCTCACCTTGAAATTATAAACCCCGTGATTGAAGGCTCTGTACGCGCTAGACAAGACAGGCGTGGAGAAACCGGTGAAGAAGAAGTTGTTGCCATTCAAATACACGGTGATTCCGCCTTTTCTGGCCAGGGCGTTGTGATGGAAACATTACAAATGTCGCGTACTCGCGCATACGGTACTGGCGGCACCATTCATATTGTTATCAATAACCAAGTGGGCTTTACGACGAGTAATCCAGCCGATACGCGCTCAACATTGTACTGCACAGACGTTGCAAAAATGCTTGAAACGCCTATTTTGCATTTTAATGCCGATGACCCCGAAGCCGTTCTTTTTGCTTCTCAACTGGCCGTAGATTTTCGTAAAGAATTTAAGCAGGATATTGTCCTTGATTTAGTGTGCTACCGTCGCCGAGGCCATAATGAAGCTGATGAACCGGCTGTTACTCAGCCGCTTATGTACAAAACCATTCGCGCTTTACCGACAACACGTAAAATTTATGCCGACCGTCTGGTTAAAGAAGGCACATTAGACAGTACAGAACCTGCCAAATTGGTAGCCATCTACCGTGCAGCTCTAGAAAAAGGCGACATCGTTTCACGGCCTATTCTAGAACATAAAGTTAACCCCTTTGTTGCAAAATGGGATGCCCTTTTAGGCAGTAAATGGGACGACCCGTGCGACACAACCGTAACGGCAAAAAAATTCCAAGACGTCTCTAAATCAATGTTGGAGTTACCTCCCGAGTTTTCATTGCAAGCACGCGTAGAAAAAGTAATAGAAAGCAGAAAGAAGATGTCTGTTGGCGCTCAACCTATTGATTGGGGTTATGCCGAGAACATGGCCTACGGGACATTACTCGCCGTAGGAAAAAACATTAGAATTACTGGGCAAGACGTCGGTCGCGGCACCTTTTTTCATCGTCATGCCGTTCTTCACAATACTCTTAATGGTGAAACGTACACCCCACTCCGTCACCTTATGCTTGAACAGGGTACGTTTTCTTTATACGACTCATTTTTATCAGAAGAAGCTGTTTTAGGATTCGAATACGGCTACTCCACAACCGAGCCCGATGACCTCGTTATCTGGGAAGCTCAATTTGGTGATTTTGCCAATGGCGCACAAGTTCTCATGGATCAATTCATTAGTTCTGGTGAAACAAAATGGGGTCGTCTTTGCGGGCTTACACTACTATTACCACACGGTTATGAAGGTCAAGGCCCTGAACATTCCTCTGCACGATTAGAGCGATACCTACAATTATGCGCTGAACACAATATGCAAGTATGCGTTCCATCGACACCGTCTCAAATCTTCCATTTGATTCGTCGACAATCACTCAGTTACTTCCGTAAACCTCTCATCGTCATGAGTCCAAAAAGTTTACTGCGTCACAAGTTAGCCACTTCAACATTAGAAGACCTAACGAAAGGGCATTTCCAGCTGCTTATTCAAGAAATTGACGACATTGATCCGAAAAAAGTAACGCGAATGGTTGTCTGTTCAGGAAAAGTCTATTACGAGCTTCTCGAACAACGCCGCGCTGATAAACTTAAAAACGTGGTCATTTTGCGAGCAGAACAGCTCTACCCATTCCCAATTGATGAATTAAATGATTCATTCAAACAGTACCCTAAATTAAAACAACTTGTTTGGTGTCAAGAAGAACCAATGAACCAAGGTGCTTGGTACCAAATTAGGCATCGTTTCTTTGACCTACTCAGCAAAAAACTTGAATTAAAATACGCTGGTCGAGACATGTCTGCATCACCAGCAGTTGGACAATTTAGCCTCCACGTTGAACAGCAACAAAAATTAATCCACGAAGCACTCTATTAACGCATTGACTTTAAAAAGGAATAAATCATGAGCATTGAAGTCGTAGTACCCACCCTTCCAGAATCCGTAGCCGACGCCACCTTAGTAACATGGCATAAAAAAGCCGGTGACATCGTATTAAAAGATGAAAACTTGGTCGATTTAGAAACCGACAAAGTAGTGCTTGAAGTCCCAGCACTAGTTGATGGTATTTTAGTCGATGTAGTCGAAGCCGAAGGGGCCATCGTATTAAGTGGCCAATTGATTGGCCGTATAGAACCCGGCGATGTTGCTGCTAGCTCAGACACTGAAGAATCTGAACCAGAAGCACCAGCACTGCCCATTGAAAAGAACTCAGGCTCAAGTGCTGCGCTAAGTCCTGCCGGAAGAAAATTAGTGGCTGAGCATGGCTTGGACACAAGTACCGTCAGCGCGACAGGTAAAGGTGGTCGAATCACCAAAACAGATATTCTCAATCACATTAAAAATCAGTCGTCTGCTGCTGTTGCGGCACCAGCAAGCGCTGCACCTACATCCACACCAGCAAAAGCAGCTGCTGCTACTCAAATGCCGGTTTTACCATCAAGCGATAGAGCGGAACAGCGCGTCCCTATGACACGCCTGCGCGCTAAAGTTGCCGAGCGGCTTATTCAGGCTCAACAAAACACCGCCATGTTGACGACCTTTAACGAAGTGAATATGCAGCCAATTATGGATATTCGCGCTAAATATAAAGATTTGTTTATTAAAACTCACGACACCAAGCTAGGCTTCATGTCATTTTTCGTTAAGGCATCCGTTGAGTCGTTAAAACTTTTCCCGTCTGTTAATGCCTCGGTTGACGAGCAAGACATTATTTACCATGGCTATTACGATATTGGCATAGCCGTCTCCTCACCACGCGGTTTGGTGGTTCCAGTATTGCGTGACGCCGACTTGAAAAACTTCGCTGCGATTGAACGAAGCATCACTGAATATGGCATGAAAGCACGAGATGGAAATTTAGGGTTAGATGACTTAATGGGCGGCACGTTTACTATCACTAACGGTGGTATTTTCGGCTCCATGATGTCGACACCTATTTTGAACCCGCCACAAAGCGCCATTTTAGGCATGCACGCTATCAATCAACGCGTGATGGTTGAAAACGGTGAAATGATTATTCGCCCCATGATGTATCTTGCACTGTCTTATGATCACCGAATTATTGATGGTAAAGAAGCCGTCTCGTTCCTTGTGACCATTAAGGACTTCCTTGAAGATCCAGCAAGACTGCTATTAAACGTATAGAAACCATTCGGAGCAACTATGAGTTCAGATAATAAATTTGATGTCGTCATTATTGGCGGTGGCCCTGGTGGTTATGTCGCCGCAATCCGTTGCGCGCAATTAGGCTTTAAAACGGCGTGTGTCGATGACTTTACAGGCAAAGACAACAAACCATCCCTTGGCGGCACCTGCCTTAATGTCGGCTGTATACCATCGAAAGCACTGCTTGAGTCTTCGCACCATTACGAGCAGCTTAATCACGGTCTTGAAAACCATGGCATTAAAGTATCAGGGGTGAAAATTGATGTCCCCGCCATGATTAAAAACAAAGACGACATAGTGAGCCGTCTAACGGGTGGAATTAGCGGCCTATTTAAAGCCAACAACATCGTCAGTTTTCACGGTCGAGGTAAATTACTCGCCGGTAAGCAAGTTGAAATCACGTCTAACGATAAAGAAGTCAGCATTATTTCTGCCGAAAGTATCATTTTAGCGACCGGGTCGAGCTCTATCGATATTCCCTCTGCCCCTGTTGATAATAAAAATATTGTCGATTCGACGGGCGCATTAGATTTTGACAAAACACCTAAGAAACTGGGTGTCATTGGAGCTGGCGTTATCGGCTTGGAATTAGGCAGCGTTTGGAACCGCTTAGGTTCAGAGGTTGTCTTACTCGAAGCACAAGACACATTCTTACCCGTTGCTGATAAAAAAATAGCCGCTGAAGCAAAACGTCAATTCAAAAAACAAGGGCTTGATATTAAAATGAGCGCCCGTGTCACCAAAGCAACTTCAAAAGGTAAAAAAGTCACGGTTGAATATGAAGATGTAAAAGGAACGCACACGATTGAGGTCGATAAATTAATCGTATCCGTTGGACGCCGCCCTAATACAGACAACTTGTTTGCTCCAGAAGCACCCATTGAACTGGATGAACGAGGCTTTGTAGAAGTTGATGAGCTTTGGCAAACCAACCAAGCTGGCGTCTATGCTATTGGCGACCTTATTCGTGGCCCCATGTTGGCTCACAAAGCATCAGAAGAAGGTGTGGCCGTTGCCGAAGTCATCTATGGCGAAGAACCTGAGCTTAACTACGATGTCATCCCAAGTGTTATATACACAAGCCCTGAAATTGCATGGGTAGGGCAAACCGAGCAACACTTAAAGTCTGCCGGTAAAAAAATCAAAATTGGTACGTTCCCCTTTGCCGCTAGCGGACGCGCGCAAGCATTAGGTGACACCACCGGCATGGTTAAAATGATTTCTTGTGAAGAAACCGATCTAATTCTTGGTGTTCATATTATCGGCCCACAAGCATCTGAACTACTAGCGGAAGCCGTCCTTGCCATGGAGTATTCAGCAAGCACAGAAGATATAGCTCTCACCATTCATGCGCACCCAACACTATCTGAAGCTCTACATGAAGCGGCGCTTGCTGTTGACAACAGAGCACTTCACATACCTAATAGATAAAACTATTGCGTGTAACCCATAAAAAGAGCTGGTTTTATACCGGCTCTTTTTTTAAACAAAAAAGGCTTACTTATGACCATCATAAAACAAGACGACTTAATTGAAAGCGTTGCAGCGGCTTTTCAGTTCATTTCTTATTATCACCCTAAAGACTACATTCAAGCCTTAGGTAAAGCCTATGAATTAGAAGAGTCCCCTGCCGCCAAAGATGCCATGGCACAAATTTTATTAAATTCACGCATGTGCGCGATGGATCACCGCCCTATTTGCCAAGACACGGGCATCGCTAACTTATTCTTAGACATCGGCATGGACGTTCAATGGGATGCCAGCATGAGCGTACAAGAAATGTGTGACGAAGGCGTTCGACAAGCCTACAAACACCCAGATAATGTTTTAAGAGCATCCATTGTGTCTGACCCACTGGGCGCACGTAAAAACACCGGCGACAACACCCCGTCCGTTGTTCACATGAAACTGGTGCCCGGCAATACAGTGAGCGTACACGTGGCGGCTAAAGGCGGTGGCTCAGAGAATAAATCCAAGTTCGTCATGCTTAACCCAAACGATAGCTTGGTCGATTGGGTACTTAAAACAGTACCGACCATGGGTGCTGGTTGGTGCCCTCCTGGCATTTTAGGCATTGGCGTAGGTGGCACGGCTGAAATGGCGATGAAGCTCGCTAAAGAATCTCTAATGCAACACATTGACATTCAGGAACTTAAAGACCGTGGCCCCAATGACCGCGCTGAAGAAATTCGCCTAGAACTTTACGAAAAAGTAAATGCCTTGGGCATAGGCGCTCAAGGCCTAGGTGGTTTAACCACCGTCTTAGACGTAAAAATCAATCACATGCCAACTCACGCCGCCTCTCTACCTGTTGCGATGATTCCTAACTGCGCTGCAACCCGTCACGCGCATTTTGTTCTTGATGGCTCTGGCCCCTCATTTATTGAACCGCCAAAACTTGAGGATTGGCCTGATGTTGCTTGGGCACCGGACGCACAAACAAAACACGTTAACCTTGATACCGTGACGGCAGAAGAAGCACGCTCATGGCAAACAGGTGACCGCTTGTTACTCAGCGGCCACATGCTAACAGGACGTGATGCGGCACATAAACGCATTGCCGATATGTTTGCCAAAGGCGAATCGTTACCCGATGGCGTAGACTTTAAAAACCGTTTTATCTACTACGTTGGCCCTGTTGACCCCGTTAAAGGTGAAGTGGTTGGCCCTGCCGGCCCTACAACCGCCACGCGTATGGATAAATACACTGAAATGATGTTATCTAAAACTGGCTTACTGGGCATGATTGGTAAGGCCGAACGTGGCCCTGATGGTATTGAGGCGATAAAGAAACATAAAGCCACATACTTAATGGCCGTTGGTGGCGCTGCTTATTTGGTATCGAAAGCGATTAAAGGGTCAAAAATTATTGCCTTTGAAGACTTAGGTATGGAGGCCATCAGAGAATTTTATGTTGAAGATATGCCCGTTACCGTCGCCGTTGACTCAAACGGTGAATCTGTTCATAAAACGGGGCCTGCTCACTGGCAGTCTAAAATTGCCGGCATCCCCATTGTTGCGGGATAACGTCCAGTCATTTTGACATAAAAAAGCCAAGCTTCCGCTTGGCTTTTTTATTGCAACTGCTTTTTAAGCTATTCTTTAGTCACTAACTCAATGCCATCTGGGTTTTGAAAGCCCCTCGGTAATTTCGCACCACGTTGCGCCCTCTTTCCTCTATATACATCTAAATCGGAGAGTTTTAAGTTGATATGACGTTTGCCCGCGCGAATACGGATAGCTTGCTGATCACTCACCACGCAAAACCCTACCACTTTATCGTCGCCTGATTTTAAATCCTTACTCGGTATTTGAATCAATTTATTACCTTTTCCGCGCGCCAGTTCAGGCACCTCACTCACTGGGAATATCAACAAGCGACCTTGTTGGCTAATAATCGCAACCAAGCCGTCCTCAGCTTTATATAACGCAGGCGAAAGCACCGCTGAACCTTGCGGCAATGATAACAATGCCTTACCGGCTTTATTCTTCGTATACAATTCAGCTAAGTTAGTCACGAAGCCATAGCCAGCGCTTGAAGACAGCATCACTTTTTCGTCTTTACCCGCTATCACATCAGTAAACATAGCCCCTGCCGGCGGCTTCAAACTACCCGTTAGCGGCTCACCTTGCCCCCTCGCAGATGGCAATCCATGTACCGTTTGATTGTATATTCGCCCCGTTGAGTCAAAGAAATAAACCAAACTATTGCTACGGCCTTTTGTTGAAGCTAAGTACTCATCACCCGACCTAAACGTTAAGCTAGTGGGGTCAATATCATGACCTTTTGCAGCACGCACCCAGCCTTTTTTCGAAATAACAATGGTCATCGGTTCATTAGGAATTAAGGCGCGTTCGTCCAAGGCTTTAGCAACCTGTCTGGTTACAAGAGGTGAACGTCGTGCATCGCCGTACAAAATAGCATCGGCTTGAATTTCTTTTTTCACCAGCGTCCGTAACCGTTGTTTAGAACCTAGTATTTTTTCTAAGCCATCGCGTTCTTTTGCCAATTCATCTTGTTCTGCGCGAATTTTAAATTCTTCTAATTTAGCCAACTGACGAAGTTTAATTTCTAAAATGGAATGCGCTTGAATGTCGCTAATAGAGAAACGCGCCATCAATGCCGCTTTTGGCTTATCCTCTTCACGGATAATTTGAATCACTTCATCAATGTTTAAATAGGCTATCAACAAGCCATCTAGAATGTGCAAACGGTCATTTACTTTATCTAAACGATAATCCAATCTTCTTCTAACGGTTTCAATACGGTAACTTAACCATTCCGTTAACAGCGTCTTTAAGTTTTTAACCTGCGGCTTACCAGACAAACCAATCACGTTGAAGTTTACCCGATAGGTTCGTTCTAAATCCGTCGTGGCAAAGAGATGCGACATCAGTTGTTCAATATCCACGCGGTTGGAACGCGGCGATATCACTAAACGGGTTGGGTTTTCATGATCTGACTCGTCCCGTAGATCTTCAACAATCGGTAATTTCTTCGCCTGCATTTGTGCGGCAATTTGCTCTAGCACCTTCGCCCCGGACACTTGATACGGTAACGCCGTGATGATGATGTGGCCTTGCTCCATTTCATACCGTGCGCGAGCACGTAAGCTGCCACGACCTGTTTCGTACATCCCATTGATATCTTCACGCGACGTAATAACCTCAGCCTCTGTTGGAAAATCTGGGCCTTTAATGTGCTCCATTAAATCACTCAACGAAGCTGTTGGCTCATCCAATAAACGAATACACGCCGTCGCCACTTCATGTAGGTTATGCGGTGGAATATCCGTAGACATGCCCACGGCAATGCCTGTCACACCGTTCAGTAACAGGTTCGGTAAACGCGCAGGCAACAACACCGGCTCTTTCAGCGTGCCGTCGAAATTATCCTTCCACTC
Source organism: Cycloclasticus sp. (assembly GCA_039830885.1). Classification (GTDB taxonomy): domain Bacteria; phylum Pseudomonadota; class Gammaproteobacteria; order Methylococcales; family Cycloclasticaceae; genus Cycloclasticus. The sequence goes on along the minus strand of JBDOOJ010000035.1, from coordinate 8,887 downwards.
GACTGTACCCAACGCTAATTCACTCAGCAAGCTGTTTGAATACGGCGCAAGACGCGATTCTGTATACCGCATAGCGGCAAACGATTTAGGGTCATCTGGCGAACCCCAGTTACCTTGCCCATCGACCAATGGATAACGATAAGCAAACGGCTGAGCCATATGCACCATCGCCTCGTAACAAGCACTGTCACCGTGCGGGTGGAATTTACCCAACACATCGCCCACCGTCCGTGCCGATTTTTTAAACTTCGCCTGATTCGACAAGCCCAGTTCAGACATCGCATACACAATACGCCGTTGAACGGGTTTTAAGCCATCGGCAATGTGCGGTAATGCACGGTCAAGAATCACGTACATGGAATAGTCTAAATAGGCTTTTTCCGTAAAGTCTTTTAACGGCAGTGTTTCGATATTTTCAAATTGTGTGGTACTCATAAATAATCTCTTATAACTCTGCCAAATTGCCGCTTTCTTCTAACCAAGCTTTACGATCAGAGGCGCGTTTTTTAGCCAATAACATATCCATTTTGGCATGTGTTTCGTCGCCAGGCGTGATGCTCAACCTCACTAGTCGACGTGTATCAGGGTCAAGTGTCGTCACGCGTAATTGCGAGGGGTTCATCTCACCCAAGCCCTTAAATCGTTGCACGTTGATTTTTCCTTTTAGTTTTTCAGCAGCAATACGGTCTAAAATACCTTCTTTTTCCGCATCATCTAACGCATAAAACACCTGTTTTCCCACGTCTATTCGATACAACGGTGGCATCGCAACATAAATATGCCCCGCCTCTACCAATGGCCCAAAGTGCCGAACGAACAAAGCACATAACAAGGTGGCGATGTGTAATCCATCTGAATCAGCATCTGCCAAAATGCAAATTTTGCTATAACGTAGCGATTTCAAATTATCTGAACCCGGTTCAACGCCAATGGCGATAGATATATTGTGCACTTCCTCAGAGGCCAACACGTCAGCAGGGTCAACTTCCCATGTATTCAAAATTTTGCCGCGTAACGGCATAATCGCTTGAAATTCACGATCACGCGCCTGTTTAGCTGAACCACCCGCTGAATCACCTTCCACTAAAAATAACTCTGAACGGTCCGAATCTTGCGATGAACAGTCTGCTAATTTACCGGGTAATGCAGGCCCGCTGGTGACCTTTTTACGAATAACCTTCTTACCCGCACGCTGTCTATTTTGTGCGCGCTGAATGGCTATTTGCGCAATTTCCTCACCAATCGCTGGGTGTTGATTAAGCCATAAGCTAAAGCTATCTTTCGACACACCCGAGACAAATGCCGCACATTCACGTGACGTTAAACGCTCTTTTGTTTGACCTGAAAACTGCGGGTCTTCAATTTTAAGCGACAACACATAATGGCAACGCTCCCACACATCATCGGGGGTGATTTTTACGCCGCGTGGTAATAACGATTGAAACTCACAAAATTCGCGCACGGCTTCCGTCAGCCCCGTACGCAAACCATTAACGTGCGTGCCACCTTGTGAGGTGGGCACTAAATTAACGTAACTCTCGGTAATGCCCTCGCCCACATCTGTTGACCAAGCTAACGCCCACTCAACCGATTCACGCTCACTGTTTGCACTGAAGACAAAACCTTCAGGTGGTAATAAATTTAAATGTTCTAACTGCCCAAGCAAGTAATCCGTTAAGCCGTTTTCATAAAACCATTCTGATTTTTCTGCGCTACTCTCATCGTTCAAACTAATACGTAACCCAGGACACAATACCGCTTTAGCACGTAACACGTGTTTTAGTTTACTGATGGAAATATTCGCCGAATCAAAATAGCTCGGGTGCGGTTTAAAGCGCACTAAGGTGCCAGTATTACGCTGTCCTACCGTGCCAATTTCCTCTAAACTCGATACCGGATCTCCGTGTTCAAACGCCATATGGTAACGTTTACCCTCGCGCTTTACTTCCACATCAACGCGGCTAGACAAAGCATTAACCACCGAAATACCCACCCCGTGTAAGCCACCTGAAAACTGATAATTTTTATTTGAGAACTTTCCGCCTGCGTGCAAACGCGTCAGTATTAATTCAATACCCGACACACCGTGTTCTGGGTGAATGTCCACCGGCATCCCGCGGCCATCGTCAACAATTTCAACCGAGCCATCTTTAAAAACCGTGACATCAATTTGCGAAGCAAACCCCGCAATCGCCTCATCAACACTATTATCCAACACCTCTTGAACAAGGTGGTTTGGGCGTACTGTGTCGGTATACATACCGGGGCGTTTTTTAACCGGATCTAATCCGCTTAACACCTCAATATCAGAGGCACTGTAATTACTGGTCATAGAAAGGTAATATTCTCATTTTTATATCATCGCTATTGCTTGGAAATTCCACATTTCAATCAGCTGAAAACCTCCGTCAACGCGCCAACTTTATTTGCTGACAAAGCATAAACAGTTTGCTGCCTAGTCACAATGTTTTAAAGGTGAATTATGTAGAAAGGTTTTATTTTCCACTTCAATCTAAAGTGTCCAATAAAAAATCATTCCATGTGATGTATTTTATTAAAATTAGACTACTATTAGTGGTAACTAATGGATTCCGACTATATTAAATAACTGGACATGACTTCAGAAAGCCGCCAACCCGCTTTGCTAAAACATGTTGATGAAACACTGGCTCTACCATTAGCTGCGCACCACAAATTAACAATTATTCTCCGTCAAACGCTTGAGGCCTTGGGTGCCGACCGCTGCTGGTTAATGTACCCCTGCGAAGTTAATGCTGAAAGATATCTTGTACCTGTTGAAGAAACAACGCCTGATTACCCCGGCGCTAACCAGCTCAAAGCCTATAGCCCTGTCAATCCAGTATGTAACCACATAGCAGAAAAAGTATTGTCATCGCCTACCGCCGTTGATTTTGAAATGGCGTCTATTGACGACCCTGACTTAAAAAGCATATACAAGCAATTTAAAATTCAGTCTCAGCTGGGTTGTATCGTACATTCTGAAGCTGAAAAAAAATGGGCGTTCGGCGTGCACCATTGCGAAAATGCACACGAGTATTCTGAAGAAGATAAAGAATTATTAACTGCTGTTGCAGAAAAAATAGAGCTCGCGGTTAACCAGCTTCTCGATATTCCATCTTTAATCAATGCCGCTGAATTATCCAGCGAAATACTTGATAAAAGTCCACTGGCTCAAGTGATATACAACACCGACCGACACCTTGTTTACGCAAATGAGGCTTATTGCAACATTAACGAACGTCCGCTTTCTGAAATAATTGATCAACATGGTCAACAATATTTAACGAAAGAAAACGAATTTTTATTTAATCAATTTTTCAATGAGATTGACTCTAAAGGGCATGCCTTCGTACAGGGTAAAAAAACCACTGGTGTAGGTAAAGAAATTACGGTTGAAAATACTGGCTCTATAATTACCTATAACGGTGCAAATCATTACCTTATTACCTCAAAAGATATTACCGCAGAAACTGAAGCCAGAACCGCGCTTAGCGAATCCGTGGAGATTCAACGTGCTGTTTTTGAAGCCTCTGATGACGGTCTATTAGTAGAGGATGTTAATAGACACGTCATTGCTATCAATCAAAATTTTTATAATTTTTTTAATATCACGCCGCCCGAACAAAACCCTATTGAAACACTGGAATTGTTAGGTGCAGGCCTTCCAGTCATTAAAAATAGTGATCAAATTGGCCAAATAGTATCTAAACTAACCGTCACATCTAATGAAAAAAGTGTGAATAACATTTATTTAAACACTGGCATTATACTGGAGATGGACTCATTTCCACTGATCCACAACAACGTGATTAAAGGCCGCGTTTGGTATTTTAAAAACATCACCGACATTACACATTCCACTGATGCGCTAGAAAACGCATTAGACATTCAGCATGCCATAATGGAAGCCACTGACGATGGTTTATTAGTGGAAGATACCAACAGACAACTTATTACTGTTAACCAAGTTTTTCTCGATACCTTTGCTATTAAAGAAAAGAAAGATTCTTTAATAGCAAAAACATCACTTGAGGTATTGGGATTAGGCATTTCTAGCATCACTAACGCAGAAGAAATTGGCGGCATAGTCGCCAATATAACATCCACTTCCAACGAAAAGGCAGCCGCCATCATTCATTTGACCAACGGCAGCGTGTTGGACATGACGTCTTTTCCTCTGCTTCGAAATAAGGGCATTCATGGACGCGTGTGGTATTTCAAAGACATCACAGAAAAACATAATTTAACCACCAAACTCAGCTTTGAAACCACGCACGACCCACTGACAAAACTAATGAATCGTCGAGGTTTTGACGAAACACTAAAACACGCCATTGAACAAATTGAAATTAATGACGACACACATGCGCTACTGTATTTAGATTTAGATCGATTTAAAATCATCAATGACAGCTCAGGCCATAGCGCTCGGGAAGTCGCGCTAATTGAAGTTAGCCAAGTTATTAATACGTTATTGCGTAAAGCGGATATTTTGTCGCGTGTGGGTGGCGATGAATTTTGCATTTTATTAAAGGACTGCTCTTTAACTGTTGCCCAAAGCATTGGCGAAAAAATACGCCAAACTATCGATGGTTTTATATTTAAATGGGAAGAGAAAGAATATAACTTAGGTGTCAGCATCGGTATCATCAGCTTAGATAGCACAATCGAATCATACGAAGTAGCATTAAATCTTGCCGACACCTCCTGCTACCTTGCAAAAGAAGAAGGAAGAAACCGTATTCATATTCACACCTCGTCCGATCAAGCGGTGATGCAACGTCTACAACAAGGCAATATTGTTAGTCAAATTCAAGACGCTTTAAGAAACGACAATTTTACTTGCTACGTACAAAAAATTTGTCTCACAAAAACAGCAAGTAACCGCATACCTTGTGGGCCATGCAACTATGAAGTATTGGTTCGTATGCTAGATGATAAAGGCGACATTATTGCTCCCTATCATTTCTTACCGCCAGCTGAGCGATACAAATTAATGCATAAAATTGCCCACTGGGTGATTAATAACAGTATTCAACAGATGGCCACCATTCAAGAGCATTTTGGTTGGTTAAGTATTAACTTATCGGGGCAAACCATTGCCAATGAAGCAACCTATCCAGTTATTGTGGATGCTATTGAAGCATCCGGCATGGCGGCTGAAAAACTGGTTTTTGAAATTACCGAAACAGCGGCTATCTCTAATCAACAAGTTGGTATTCAGTTTTTAGAGAAGCTTCAGACCTTGGGGTGTAAAGTCGCGTTAGATGACTTTGGCACAGGTCTTTCATCTTACGAATATTTAAAAAAACTACCCGCAGACATTTTAAAAATTGACGGTCAATTCATTAAAAATATGATTAATGACCCCCTTGACCTCGCCATGGTCAAATCCATCAATGAGATTGGTCATTTAATGGGTAAAGAAACCGTTGGCGAATTTGTAGAAAATGCTGATATTTTAAACAAGCTTCAAGAAGTGGGGGTGGACTACGCACAAGGCTACCATTTACATGCGCCTTGCAGCATGCAAAGCTTGATAGATGAATGCCTACCTAACGAAGTAAAGGCTAATCTAAATCATTAATTAGCGATTCTCTAAAGTTCTCAGCAATGGGCGTACAAGCTTGTGTATAAGCAGGATGCTCAACTCCCATATTAATCGCTGCGCCCTGCTTTGCTGCAACGGCCATGTCAGCACTTAATTCAAAGCGTAAAAAATGTACAGCTGATGTTTTTTCTTCCGTTTCACGTTCTAAATCTTCATTCGCAATGGGCGATACTTTATCAAAACCTTCCACTTGTACCCATGTGGCGCGTTCTATACCAATCATCTCAGCCAACGCTTTGACACGGTCTTCAACTTTATTAAATTGAATCATCATCGTTGCTTTCCAGTTTTGGCCATCTGGAATCAGCGGATTATAGGTGTCCAATTCTTCGTTAATGCCATCGGCCTCAAATATTTTTTCAGCTCGTAACATTTCTTGCACTTGGTAGCGCATGGTTAGGTAGTCTTCAAAATGTAAGCTGATATTTTCACCTATACGCACAATGCGGTTTTTCTTATGGGCCTGTACTTTGGTTCTATATTCAGGGCGCATGGCGGAATATTCTTCTAAAGAATACAGTTCGTCTTTAATTAATTTTTTCATTATTTTTCCTAACTATTTACAAACCGTAGGCTTGCTTTAATAAACTCATTGGGTTTTTCACGGACTTTTCATTTTTTAAACCGGCTGCAATATGGTCTGCCGCCATGGGGCAATCGCTTGAAAAGATCGCCCCTTGATCTTTATCTACTCGGTTAACCACCGCTCGAGCAATTTTTCTAGAAATATCATGGAATTCACTCTTTAACGCGTAGGTGCCATCATGCCCTGAACAACGTTCATGTGCTTTTACAGAGGTGTTCGGAATTAACTCTAATAACTCCTTAGTCTTTAAGCCAATATTTTGAACGCGTAAATGACAAGCTACTTGATAAGACACGTCACCAATTTCTTCTTTAAACTCGGTTTTTAACAAGCCACCTTTATTGCGCAACATAAGGTATTCAAACGGATCAAACATCGCGTCACGCACTTTGGCAACATCTGCATCGTCCGGAAACATCAATGGAAGCTCTTGTTTAAACATCAGTACGCACGAAGGCACCGGCGCAATAATGTCAAAACCAGCTTCTATTAAACGTACTAATACAGGAATGTTGTTGTTTTTAAGGCGCTCAACTTCTTCTAAATCACCTAATTCTAGTTTCGGCATACCGCAACATTTTTCTTGTTTGCAAATATCAACGGTAATGTCGTTATGCTCATACACGGCCACCAAGTCATTCACTAAATCGGGGCGGTTGTAGTTGCCGTAGCAAGTGGTAAAAATAGCCACTTTGCCAGTTGTTTGCTCACACGCTGTTGGGGGGGCACTAACGCTTGTATGGTTAGCCAATTGTTTGCGAGCCGTATTGCTGTGGTATTTTGGGATAACGGCATCTGGGTGAATATCCAGTGCTTTATCAATCCAGCCGCGTACCATTTTACTGCTGTTCGCTGCATTAACAGCGTTTACTATAATCGGTATAGATGCTAATTTTCCAATGGAATCTGTCGAGGTTATCAGTTTATCTCTTTGTTTTATATCTTCTTTTTTAAATTTAACTGCTTTCGCGCGAAGCATTAAGTGAGGGAAATCTAAGTCCCATTCATGAGGAGGTACGTACGGGCATTTACTCATAAAGCACATGTCGCACAGGTAGCAATTATCAACCACATCCCAATACACTTTTTTATCGACACTGTCGAGCTCCATAGTTTCGGACTCGTCAATAACATCGAACAGCAGTGGAAATGCATTGCATAAATTAAAACAACGACGACAACCATGACAAATATCAAACGTACGTTCTAATTCGTCAAACAATTTAGTTTCGTTGAAAAAATCTGGGTTTTTCCAATCGAGCGGATGCCGTGTTGGAGCTTCTAAGCTACCTTCTCTCATGTCTTTCTCCAATAAAAAAGGAGGGTACGCGCGTACCCTCCTTTCTAACTCTACACCAACATTATGCGTTTAAAGAATCTAACGCTTTTTGGAAACGGTTAGCGTGTGAGCGCTCCGCTTTTGCAAGTGTTTCAAACCAATCAGCAATCTCATCGTGGCCTTCGTCACGTGCTGTTTTAGCCATACCTGGGTACATATCAGTGTACTCATGTGTTTCACCAGCAATAGATGCTTTAAGGTTATCTTCTGTTCCACCAATTGGTAGGCCAGTCGCTGGATCACCCGTTTCTTCCAAATACTCTAAGTGACCGTGCGCATGGCCGGTTTCACCTTCAGCAGTTGAACGGAAAACAGCTGATACATCGTTGTACCCTTCGATGTCTGCTTTGTTTGCGAAGTATAAATAACGACGGTTTGCTTGTGACTCACCCGCAAATGCGTCCTTTAAGTTTTGCTCTGTTTCAGAACCTTTAAGTGACATAATATTTCCTCTGTTAGTTGATTGATATCAATTCTACCTTTAGACTAAGTCTAAACAGCAAACTTAAGATACGCCAGCATTTACGACATGTCAACATCATTTAAGGTGAAGCACGTATAATAAATCTGTCTTATCTTAAGCAGATAAGATACCGTATTGATTCAAATGAACCAACGTAAAATTAACCATGGCTAAAGCAAAAAAGCTCGATTTAGAATCATCACTTCAATCACTCGAAGAACTGGTCGACCGCATGGAAAATGGCGGCTTAAGTTTAGAAGAATCACTCAAGGAATTTGAACAAGGAATCAAGCTTATTCAAGCCTGCCAAAAATCGCTGACCGATGCTGAACAAAAAGTTGAAATTTTACTGAGTAAATCGGCACTAGCAAAACCTGTGGATTTTGAATAAGCAACGCTTTGCTACGTAGCCATGAGCGCATTTAACCAATTCCAACAAAAAAAAGTACGCCAGATTGAACTGGCATTAAACAAGCACCTACCCGGCAACCACATTGAGCCAAAACGTTTGCACGAAGCGATGCGTTACTCAACCCTTAATGGTGGCAAGCGCATTAGGGCTATGCTGGTTTACGCTACTGGTCACGTGCTGGAGCTACCCTCTTCTATTCTTGATAGTGTTGCATGCTCTATTGAACTGATTCACGCCTACTCGCTGATCCACGATGACTTGCCCTCAATGGACGACGATGACTTACGACGAGGAAAACCCAGTTGTCATAAAGCGTTTGATGAATCAACCGCGATTTTAGCCGGTGACGCACTCTTAACGCTTGCATTTAACACACTTGCCAAGGCTGATTGTTCAGCGGCGCAAAAAGTAAATTGCATTCAATTGTTATCGCAGGCATCTGGCTCCAGAGGCAT
>JBDOOJ010000055.1:0-65619 GCA_039830885.1 Cycloclasticus sp. | reverse complement strand
GTTGCCAATGCACACCGCCGCAAATTGCTCGCTATCGAAACAAAATATCAGGCCCCTTACTCGATCGCATTGATATGCATATCGAAGTGCCGAGGATATCCAGCGAAACACTACGAAAAGGTAACGCCAGCGGAGAAGAAAGCAGCAACATCATCGCGCAACGCGTGCGTACAGCTCAACGTTATTCTCTCAAACGCCAAGGCCAGCCTAATCACTTATTATCAACCTCACAAATCAAGCAACATTGCGAAATTAGCGACGATGACCATTCACTACTAGAAAACGCAATTGAAAAACTGGGTCTATCGCATCGTGCTTATCACCGTATTTTAAGGGTCTCCAGAACCATTGCCGGCATGGATGGGGAAACGAATATACAACGTCATCATTTAACCGAAGCGCTCAGTTACCGACGCATGGATAAACGCGTCACATAGGGCGAAAAAACAGGTAAAATTCTTTTTCTTTTTCGACACGATTTTTCGCTGTGCCCAAACTCAACCCAGAGCAACAAAAAGCCGTTACCACCACCGACACGCCTTTATTGGTTATCGCCGGTGCGGGTAGCGGCAAAACGCGGGTGATTACCGAAAAAATTTCTTACCTAATAAATAACGGCGTTGAGGCCAAGCACATAACCGCCCTTACCTTCACCAATAAGGCGGCTAAAGAAATGCGCTCACGCGTGGATAAACTCTGTTCAACTAAAAAAACCAAAGGTATTCGAATTTCCACCTTCCATTCCCTTGGTTTAGACATTATTCGCAAAGAACACCAAACGCTTGGGCTTAAAAAGAACATCAGTATTCTTGATGAACAAGACAAGTTCAAAACCCTACAAGACATCCTAGACAATGGCGGGCACAAATTAGACAAAGCACAAATATCGCCGCTTTCTTGGCAAATATCCGACTGGAAAAACCAAGCTCTGCAACCCGCTCAAGCAATGTCAGTTGCTGAGGATTCTCAACAGCAATTTGCCGCCGCGTTATACGAACAATATCAACAATATAATCGCGTTTGCAATGCGGTCGATTTTGATGACTTGATTCTCACACCGTTAATTCTATTCAAAGAACACCCAAGCGTATTGGAAAAGTGGCAAAACAGCACCCGCTATCTGTTGCTCGACGAATACCAAGACACTAACACCACACAATATGAATTTTTTAAACACCTCGTCGGCTCAATTGGCCAATTCACCGTGGTAGGCGATGATGATCAATCTATTTACGCGTGGCGTGGCGCAAACCCTGAAAATTTGTTTACTTTAAACAAGGACTTCCCACGCTTAAACATCATCAAACTTGAACAAAACTATCGTTCGAACCAACGCATCCTAAAAGCTGCTAACCAACTCATCAGTAACAACCCGCATTTATACGAAAAGAATCTGTGGAGTAACATTAAAAGCGACAACAAAATAAACGTGATTAAATGCAAAGATGAATTTTCAGAATCTCAGCAAATTGCAGCTGAAATTTCTCGTGTTAAATTCAAGCACCGAGCAAACAATGCCGATTTCGCCATCCTTTATCGCAGTAACCACCAGGCTCGATTATTAGAAAAAAGCCTACGAGAACTGTCTTTACCTTACGTTATTAGCGGCGGCACGTCGTTCTTCTCACACACCGAGATTAAAGACGTTTTGTGTTACATAAAATTATTAATTAACCCGGACGATAACAGCGCCTTCTTACGCGTTATCAACACACCCCGCCGTGAAATTGGTACCACAACCATTGAGAAATTGGCCCTCTACGCAAATGAACGCCACATCAGCTTATTCGATGCATGCTTCGAAATAGGGTTAGAGCAACAATTAAATAAGCGCACGTATCACAAACTTCGTTCATTCTGCGACTGGGTTGTTCGCCTGTCTGATCAAACGCAACAGGAAGACCCCATCGCCATTTTGCATCAAATGATTCAAGACATCGATTATTACGATTGGATAAAGGCACATGCCAACAGCGACAAACAGGCTGAACGCAAAATAAACAACGTGTTAGAACTCATCAAGTGGATTGATAATAGCGCAAAGAAATCTAAAGAAGAACGCACCCTCGGTGATATTGTCTCTCGTATGATGCTGTTGGATAGTTTGGAACGAAATGAGGAAGAAGAAAAAACTGATCAAATCAAGCTAATGACGCTACACGCTGCAAAAGGGTTGGAGTTTCCATACGTGTATTTAATTGGCATGGAAGAAGGCATATTGCCCCACCAAAATAGTATTGATAGCGAGCAAATCGAAGAGGAACGGCGACTCGCCTACGTCGGCATTACAAGGGCGCAAAAACAGCTTACCTTTAGCTATTGTTCTCAGCGCAAAAAATACGGCGATATCACATCAACCGAACCCAGTCGTTTTTTAACTGAACTACCTCTTGAAGATTTAGACTGGCCCGCTGTTAATAAACCGAATCCAGAAGAGCAAAAGAAAAAGGGCCAACAAAGCTTGGCCCTTATGAAAAGCTTATTGAAATCGTCTTAACGCTTATTGGCTATTAGCCACCATAAAATCAATCGCCGCGGTTATATCTTCGTCTGACAATTGCGGTGAACCACCCCGAGGCGGCATCCCTTTAAATCCTTTGGTTGCATGTTCAAACAACACATCGGCACCTTGTGCAATACGCGGTGCCCAGGCTGCAACATCACCAGTTTTAGGTGCACCTGCCGCCCCTGTTGTATGGCAAGCCATACACGCAGTATTGTAAATTTGTTCTGCCGTCATCGGGCCTTTTTCAACAGACACTGCTTCAACCATGGGACTAGCCTCTTTAGCTTCTGCAGCTGTCGTTGCAACAACACCGAGTGGTTTAATTCTATCTAGCACTTTCTTCTCTTGAAATTTAGCCCCGCTAATTATTTCATCCCCAACTAAGGTTATGGCAATAACTGAAATAACAACGGCAACAGCAATTAATAACCCAATTACTTTGCCTATATCATTTAAAATTTGTTTATCTTCGCTCACGTCATTACTCCAGTCTCATGCATTTTATTGATTATAACCCAAGTGATTCTCTCTTAAATAGAAACTGCGCTTTATTGCCATTCAATCCACGCAAACAACCTATTCATTAAAAATATCGCGCTATAATATTGCAAACTTTCAATGTGCCCGTAGTTCAGCTGGATAGAATATCGGTTTCCGAAGGTCAAGCGCTAGGGTTCCAGTGCGATACCATATAATAGTAACTTATCAATGTGCCCGTAGTTCAGCTGGATAGAATATTGGTTTCCGAAACCAAAGGTCGTGGGTTCGAATCCCGCCGGGCGCACCAACTAACACACGCTGTAGCCATTGATTTAACAACGTTCATTGCTATACAGATTATTAATTCAATTCATCTCAGGGGTCCCGTAGTTACTCACTTCTAACCCTGTCTCAGAGGCGTTGCCAATATCTCTCGCCAAACGAATAAAATCCGGCTTTAGTTCCTTGAGAATATCTGGAGACATCAACTGAGTCTCAAAGCGCTTAATGATGACCTTAGCTTTCAACCCACGAACAAAGGCAATAAACTCTTTATACGCACCGACTTCTTTGGTCACCGCATACGCTGATAAACTAAACACCAGCTGGCTTGCTATTTCTTGATTGTCGCTTAAGAGCTTTGCTAACCAAGCCCTAAAGTCACTGTTTTTAATTGTTCGGTTTGACAAATTTATAGCGACCGAGTGTTTAATGTTTTGGGTTTTGATATGCTCAACCACACGTGATGTCACACCTTTATCAAGGTCAACAATCTTAACGAATTTCTCCGCAATCGAAACAAACGTGCCAATTGAAAGCACGTCACCATTTTTATCTAAGGCTTCAGAAAACGCATCTGTCATCATCACTTCGTTTGTTAAAAGGTTTGAGACTTCACCAACGTAAGATACCTTGAAGTCATTTCTGTCGATAATCTCGAATACTAGCTCTTTCCATTCAGCCATATCTTTAGCCCTATCTTCACCTTTGCGAATGTAGTAACTATTTGTGCCGATTAACTGCGCTTGTTCATACGCCTCATTTGCAGCCAATAAAATACTCTCTACTGTGCTAAATGGGTCAAATGCAGCCACACCAATATGCGCAATATCAACTTTATTGTACTTTTCACCTAGCTCTGAAAACTCTGCACTTAACGACTTCGCTAACTTCTCCGTACCTTCAGCGCTTATTCCGCGTGCTAACAGAGCAAATTCAGAACCAAAAAATCGATACGCTGAAACCTCCCCTTTCCCCACATGCCCTTCAGACCCTTTCAAGATTGCTGCAAAATCTTTTATAAATTGATCTATCGAGTCATTACCCAGTTCTTTAACCAAACTGCTTAGCGCATCAATTTTTACTGTAAAAACAAATGCATCAGAATGTGTCGCCAGCACATCTTTCATGTCTGACTCAAAACTGCTTTTTTTACTCAACCCCGTCAAGTCATCTAGCTGAAGTTTCTGGCCAATTCTTTTTAGTTTGTCATTTAAGTTTTCGATGGCCTTTTCAACTTTTCCGGACATAATATTCATTGATATGGCCACGCGCTTTACTTCTAGTGTCCACGGCAACGGCTTTATTACATCAAAGCTTCCAGCTGAGATTCTTTCAGCCATTTCCCCTATTCTTTTCAATGAAGACAAGGTGATTTGCAAGACAAATAACAACAAAACAATTGAAATAATAAAGGTACCTATCGAATAGTAAAAGCTGGTTTTAACTTGTTCGTAAAGTTTGTGATAGGCATACCCTGAATTGATTTCTACCGTAACAGTACCGCTAATATTCCATCCTGAGCTTATTTCACTCTCGCCAATCGCTGCCTTCATTGGTAAATAGTCGATAAACCAACTAGGAACTGTTTCAACGTTTTTATCGTTCGTCAGTGTTACTAATGGCTCAGCTTCTACATTAACCAATTTAATTTGTTTGTAATAACCTCGATCAAATATCGCGTTCATCATGGTTTCAAGAACAGGATCTTTCTCATCCACCAAATATGGGCTTAGAGAAAGACCGAGCGATGTTGCGGTATCTTGCGCATGAATTTGTGATTCACCTTCAAGGTAACTTCTAATATTTTCAACACTCAGCATAAAGTTCACACTGAAAATCATCAAAAATAAAGCCAGTATAAGAGACAGTAATTGTTTAGACAGAGACCTGTTTTATACCCTATTAAATTTGTTAATTTATATCGCCCACGCTTCAAACCATGTTGGCAGGTGATTTTTATCTTCCTCGTTAACTATAGCTTAAATCGACGGCTATTCTTAATGTCATAACGGCTATTTTGTGACCCATAGCGAAGAACGGTTAAGTAATTTGTATATTCAACCTTTATAATGCACATAATTTAGCAAACACCCCGTTATTCATGACTCTAAAAAATGCTTTTTACGCTCAATCTGGCGGTGTTACTGCCGTTATTAACGCCAGTGCTTGCGGCCTCATTGAAACCGCCCGTCAACACAGCGATCAAATCGGCAAAGTATATGCGGGGCGTAATGGCATTATTGGCGCCTTAACTGAAGATCTGATTGATACCAGCCTCGAATCGATTGAAGACATAGCAGCTTTGCGCCACACGCCCTCTGGTGCGTTTGGCTCGTGCCGCTATAAATTAAAAAGTTTTGAAGAAAACCGTGCTGAATACGAACGTTTAATTGCCGTATTTAAAGCGCACAACATCGGCTACTTTTTTTACAACGGCGGTGGTGACTCGCAAGACACCACCAACAAACTATCGCAATTAAGTGCCTCACTAGGTCACGATTTACGCTGCATCGGCATTCCTAAAACCGTGGATAACGATTTACCGCTAACCGACAACTGCCCAGGCTTTGGCTCGGTTGCCAAATACGTTGCCGTGTCTATTCGCGAAGCAGGGTTTGATGTGGCCTCTATGGCCAGAACATCCACCAAAGTATTTGTGCTTGAAGTGATGGGCCGCCACGCGGGTTGGATTGCCGCCGCAGGCGGGCTAGCCGCTGAGAATGAGGGCGAATCCCCTCATATCATCTTGTTTCCTGAGATTGTATTTAACAAAGAAAAGTTTCTAGCCAAGGTTGATGAAACAGTTAAAAAATACGGCTTTTGCTGCATTGTTGTTTCGGAAGGCGTTAAAAATCCAGAGGGACAATTCTTAGCTGAATCTGGCACGCGTGATGCATTTGGGCATGCCCAATTAGGCGGCGTTGCACCAGTTGTCGCTGAAATGATTAAATCTGAATTTGGTTATAAGTATCATTGGGCTGTGGCCGATTATTTGCAACGCGCCGCACGACATATCGCCTCTAAAACTGACGTTGATCAAGCGTATGCAATGGGTAAAGCTGCTTTAGAACTAGCACTAGATGGCAAAACTGCCGTTATGCCGACAATTGTTCGCACCAGCAATAGCCCATACCAATGGAAAATTGGCGTTGGCGATCTAAAAGACGTTGCGAACGTCGAGCAAAAACTGCCAGCAAACTATATAAGCGATGATGGCTTTGGCATTACCGCAGCGTGTGAAGAATATTTACGCCCGTTGATTATCGGGGAAGATTACCCACCGTATGTAAACGGCCTCCCGCAGTACGTTCGCTTAAAGAACCTGCCGGTTGCTAAAATTCTTAACGAACCGTTTGACGTATAAGTAAATGGCCGGCCAACTCACCATTGGGCAATTGGCAAAGACAGCCAATATCAATGTTGAAACGATACGGTATTACCAGCGCATTGGTTTAATTCAACAACCTGAAAAACCTACCATTGGTTATAGAGCCTATTCTGATGAAACACTTAAGCGTATTCATTTTATAAAGCGCGCCCAGCAACTTGGGTTTTCGTTAAAGGAAATAGGCCAATTATTGGACATGAGCGACGAACAGTGCGAAACGGCCGCTCAAATGGGCGAAGATAAACTGCAACTCATTCGAAAAAAAATGACGGATTTATCTAAAATGGCCACTGTTTTGGATGAATACACACAACAGTGCGCCACCAATTCAGACCACTCGCATTGCCCCATCATTGACTCACTCATTGATGATTCTTCTACATAATTTAGTTCTTTCCCTGCCCCTCAAAATTTAATGCACTAAATTCTCTTGACTCCGTACCTAGGTACGGTAGTTATACTGGCTCCATATTAGTTATCAAATGGAGTTTTATCATGAGGTCGTTATCCTTTCTCACAGACAAAGCAGGCGCTATCGGAACATTCGTTGCCGCTGCGGGTTGCGCGTCCTGCTTTCCTGCATTGGGTGCATTAGGTGCCAGTCTCGGACTCGGTTTTTTTGCTCAGTTTGAAGGACTCTTCATCAACACCTTATTGCCTATTTTTGCTGGCATTGTCCTGGTCACCAACGTGTACTCTTGGTACAAACACCGTATTTGGTACCGTGGGTTATTAAGCATTATCGGCCCAGCTTATGTACTCATCGTTTTAAACTTTTTATGGTACCCAAACGAGTGGCAGCTAATGATGTTTTATGGCTCTATCGCCCTAATGATATTCGTTTCAGTATGGGACACCTTTAGCCCCGCTCAAAAACCATGCTCAACGGAGGATAGCTGTAATGTCTAATTCTGATTGCTGCACCTCAGACGAACAATTACATATCGCCATTATCGGCACTGGCTCTGGCGCTTTTGCCGCCGCCATTAAAGCCGTTGAAGGCGGCGCAAGAGTAACGCTTATCGAACAACAAAAAGTGATTGGTGGCACCTGCGTGAATGTCGGCTGCGTACCCTCCAAGATTTTTATTCGTGCGGCGCACCTTGCACACCACCAGCGTACAAACCCTTTTGATGGTCTAGAAAACAATGAGCCAAACATCGACCGTAAAGCCTTGTACACTCAACAAGCCGCCCGTGTTGTTGAACTAAGAGCTGCTAAATACGAAAGCATCTTAGACACACATGACGATATTAGTCTGATAACCGGCACTGCGTCATTTATCGACAAAAACACTTTATCGATTATTAATGGTGAAAACACACAAACGCTAACGGCTGATAAATTTTTGATCGCGACTGGCGCTTCATCATCCACACCACCTATTCCAGGTTTGTCGGACACACCTTTTTGGACATCCACAGAAGCACTCGAAGCCGATGAGTTACCAGCGACTATGTTGGTTATTGGCTCATCCGTTGTTGCGCTTGAGTTAGCTCAAGCCTATTCACGTTTAGGCACAAAAGTTACCATCCTTGCTCGTAGCAAACTGCTCTTCAAAGAAGACCCTCAACTGGGGGAAGAATTAGCCGTAGCGTTTAGAGATGAAGGCATCACCATCTATGAACAAACGCAAATGGACAGCGTTAGTTACGATGGTTTATTTACCGTTGAAACAAATCACGGCACTATGTCAGGGCAAAAACTACTCGTTGCCACAGGTCGCAGGCCAAACACCAGCAAACTAAACCTTGATGCCGTTGGCGTTAATGTTTTAGGCAATGGCTCTATCGACGTTAATACCAAAATGGAAACCTCTGTAGACGGCATTTACGCCGCTGGCGATTGCAGCAGCTTACCGCAGTTTGTGTATGTTGCAGCCGCAGCAGGTACACGCGCTGCCACCAATATGCTCGGAGGTGATGCGTCATTAAACTTAAACGTAATGCCCGCAGTGATATTTACCGACCCACAAGTCGCTACCGTTGGCTTAACCGAAGAGCAAGGTCACGCTCAGAATATCGAAACTGATAGCCGTTCACTACCACTTGAAAACGTGCCCCGTGCATTATCTAATTTTGAAACGCACGGCTTTATTAAACTGGTAGCAGAATCAGGAAGTGGTCGCTTATTGGGCGCACAAATATTATCAGCCGAAGCAGGTGAGATGATTCAAACTGCTGCAATGGCCATACAAAATAATATGACTATTAATGATATTGCCAATATGCTATTCCCATATTTAACAATGGTTGAAGGCTTGAAATTAACAGCCCAAACATTTAACAAAGACATCAGCCAACTTTCTTGCTGCGCAGGATAAGCTAAATTATTCCTCGCGAGGGGTCAATCCCCTCCCCTAGCCCGTATTACTATTCAAGTAGTACGGGTATTTTTTTACTCGTAAAGCCTATATGCTTTACCGCATGAAGCAACTACTACAACTCAACTCGCATGGCACAGCTCCATTTACAGAATTTCTATCTTCACGTTATATAATCGGGGAGCTTTCGCCAAATATTATGGCTACACAAAATAAATCAAAACATCTAGAGGGCCTATGAATTGGGAAATTATAACGGCTGTTAGTGAAATAATTGGTGCGGCAGGCATTATTGCCACACTGATTTACCTATCCATTCAAGTACGTGATAACACCAAAACAGAACGTGCTGCGAGTAGACTTATCATTACACAAGACTACCGAAAAACTATTAGTCATCATCTAGACATCAACAATGCAAGTGCTTACAGGGAAGGCCATTGGGATTACCCAAACATGCCCTATGAAGACAATATATTGTTTTCAACCATGCTCACCGATGATGCTTTACTCTTTCAAGGCGTACTGGCACAGTTCGAATCCGGTCAGCTCGAAAAAGAAACTTACGAAACTTATTTAACATGGTTCGCGTGTCTTACTTCAACTCCAGGTGGAACCGCTTGGTGGAGAGATACAGGTAAAATAGTTTTTCTAGCACACATGGTATCTGTTGTAGAAAAACGCTTCGTCGAAAGCGGTTTGTACGACATTAGGCAACTAGCGCAATTTCAGAGAAAACCAAACGACCCTTCATGATAATCATGCCAACTTACGAATACCTTTTCGCCGAATAAAAGAAACCTATCAGTTTCGAATAATTTGTCGTTCCATCTCTAAAAACCTATATTCTTAACTGTATGAGAAACCTTCTACATTTTATATCTAAAGGCATGGCGCCCCTTACTTTGGCATGTGCGTTAATCGCCTTTTTTTACCCCAGCGTCTTCATCGTATTTAAACCCTATTTCCTATGGCTATTTGCCGCATCTATGTTCGCCTTGGGTCTGGTATTAAAACCCGATGAATTAAAAACCACCCTTAAAACACCCAAACCTATTTGGGTTGGCGTATTAAGCCAATACAGTATTATGCCCTTACTAGGCGCTACAGCTGCTTGGCTCGCAGGTTTACCACCAGAGCTAGCACTAGGTGTCATTATTGTCGGTTGCGCACCCGGAGCGATGGCCAGTAACGTGATTGTTTTCTTAGCTGGCGGCGCAGTCGCTTTTTCCGTCACATTAACAACCGTCGCTACTTTTTTATCTCCCGCGCTCACACCTTTACTTGTGGAATGGCTAGGTGGTGCATACTTGCCGATTCCCTTTTGGCCGATGATGCAGACTATTTTGCTAACCGTTTTGTCGCCTTTATTATTGGGCATGTTGGTACGTAAGTCGCTAGGCACACACGCAAAACCTTTAATTGAATTTGCGCCAACGATGGCATCGCTCGCTATTATCATTATTTGCGCCTATGCGGTTGCCGCTAACCACGACAGGTTAAACAGCATCAGCACCTCTTTATTTGTTGTTATTATTTCTGTTAATGCACTGGGGTATTTATTTGGTTGGGCCGTGGCTAAATTTGCCAATTTTAATGCATCTTACCGTTTAACATTAGCCATTGAGATTGGTATGCAGAACGCGGGGCTAGGCGTTGCCTTAGCGCTTAAACACTTCTCACCTGAAACTGCATTGCCTGGCGCTTTATTCGCTGTATGGTGTGTATTAACCGGCGCAGGAGCCAGTGCTTGGCTTAAACGTAAACATGCTAAAGATAATAATTTGGACCGTATCGAAAGAACTTAACAAACCAACAGGTCTATTTGTGTGACTAATGTTATTAAGGAAACGCCATGATTAAATGCATCAACAAACTCCAATCCATGTTGGATTGCACACGTTCTATTGATTTTTTAGCACCGTTAGCACTTAGGCTTTATCTCGTGCCCATCTTTTGGATGGCCGGTACCAAAAAACTCGGAGCGTTTGATAGCACCGTTGATTGGTTTGGCAATACTGACTACGGGTTAGGCTTACCTTTTCCCTACCTGATGGCTGGCGCAGCCACTTGGATCGAAATTTTAGGTGCTGTTTGCCTGCTACTTGGTTTGGCGGTTAGATGGGTATCTATTCCATTGATGGCGACAATGGCCGTTGCTGCTATTAGCGTTCACCTACAAAATGGCTGGTTGGCTATCGCTGAAGGCAGTGGCTTTTTTTCCAGTGAACGTACCGCTGGTGCAATAGAACGTCTTAACGTTGCTAAAGAACTTATTCGTGAACATGGTAATTATAGCTGGATAACAGAAAATGGCAGCTTGGTAATTCTGAATAACGGCATCGAGTTTGCCAGCACTTATTTCATTATGTTATTGGTTCTATTCTTTATTGGTGCCGGTAAATACTTAAGCCTAGATTTTTGGGTCGCAAAAAAAGTCAGGGCATAATCTTAAATGGATAGTTTATTCTCAATGGATGTCGCGCTCTTTCTTTCAAGGACTCTTGAATTAGTTAGCGCTTTATTTGTTTTTATAGTTGGTGTCTTCCTTTTAATTGCACTGGCTTTATATATTAAAGACAGTCTACAAAAAGAATCTACCATCCTTCGGAATTACCCTTTAATCGGCCGTTTTCGGTTTTTATTTGAAAAAATGGGCGAGTTCTTTCGGCAATATTTTTTCGCCATGGACCGTGAAGAGCTGCCATTCAATAGGGCGCAAAGAAGTTGGGTGTACCGTGCCGCAAAAAACTTAGATTCAACTGTCGCATTTGGTTCAACCAAAGACTTAAGGCAACCCGGTGCTGTTATTTTTGTTAATTGCCCCTTTCCCAAACTTGACAGTGAAAATGCTTCGTTGGGCCCAATGATGATAGGCCCATATTGCGACAAACCTTATTCAACATCATCCGTCTTTAATATTTCCGGAATGAGTTATGGCGCTATTTCTCGACCTGCCGTCACTGCCTTATCCTTCGGCGCAAAAAAAGCGGGGTGTTGGTACAACACAGGTGAGGGCGGCTTATCACCGTATCACTTAAAAAGCGGATGCGATTTAGTGTTCCAAATTGGCACGGCGAAATATGGTGTCCGAGATAAAAGTGGCCACTTAAGTAATGAGAAGTTAATTGAAGTTGCTGCACACCCACAAGTCAAAATGTTTGAGCTTAAACTTAGCCAAGGTGCGAAACCGGGTAAGGGCGGCATTTTACCTGGCATAAAAGTAACCGCTGAAATAGCTAATATTCGTGGCATCCCAGAAGGCGAAGATTCCATTAGCCCAAACCGACACCTTGACGTTAATTCGCCCGCTGAACTATTGGATTTAATTGCACGTATTCGACAAGTAACCGGCAAGCCCGTTGGCTTTAAAACTGTTGTCAGCTCTTGGGGATGGCTGAATGAATTATGTCTGCTCATCAACCAGCGTGGTAAAGAGTCTGCTCCCGATTTTATTACCGTTGATGGTGGTGATGGTGGTACTGGTGCTGCACCCATGTCTTTAATAGATAATGTTGGGTTGCCATTAAACGAAGCGTTGCCCGCAGTAGAAAATGTATTAATAACGCATAATCTACGCAAACGTATCCGTATCATTGCATCAGGAAAACGCATTAACCCCACAGAAGTCGCATGGGCATTGTGTGCAGGTGCAGACTTTGTTACGTCTGCGCGCGGCTTTATGTTTTCTCTGGGTTGCATACAAGCGCTTCAGTGCAATAAAAACACCTGCCCTACTGGCATAACCACGCACGATAAAGATCTACAGCGAGGGCTAGACCCAAGAAACAAATCAAACCGTGTCGCTAATTATCAAAAAAATATGGTGCATGAACTGGCAACCATTGCTCACTCATGTGGCGTGGCAGGGCCCCGGCGTTTAACGCGTCAACACGCTCGCATTATTATGGCGAATGGCTTATCTATTCCGATGGATGAGCTACACCCTTACCCCGACGTTAACGAAGCCAAATAATCAGTGACAATATCTGTCGCTTTGCCGTACACCGTCTCTTTAAACGCAGACTGCACAAGTGATGGCTCTAAGTTTAATTCAACCGTATGAGCACCTGCCTGGTTTGCCGCTTCTACAAAACCTGCCGCAGGGTACACATTGCCAGACGTGCCAATTGAAATAAACAATTCACACTCGCTGATAGCCTGAGAAATTTCATCCATTTGATACGGCATCTCCCCAAACCAAACAATATCTGGGCGCAAACCATTCGGCTGTTGACAGCATTCACATTCAGTTTCAACGCTCAAATCATCTTTCAGCGAAAAGCGCTTGTGCGTGCGCGTACAAAAACTCTGTAATAACTCGCCATGCATATGAATGATATTTTTCGTTCCACCACGTTCATGCAAATTATCTATATTTTGCGTCACTACTAGCACATTGAAATTTTATCTGCTTCGAATTTAGCCAATGCAATATGTGCCGCGTTTGGCTTAATAGCATCGCTCAACAATTGCTGGCGACGCATGTTGTAGAACCTATGTACTAACTCTGGGTCTTGCTCATACCCCTCGGGCGTAGCCACATCTTCTATTCGATGGTCTTCCCACAATCCGTCGCTAGCTCTAAAGGTTTTAATGCCTGATTCTGCCGAGATACCTGCACCGGTTAAAATAACGACGTTTGTAGCGCCCATTGTCGCTACTTTCGCGCCTCTTTCACTTCCGCGCTTAATCGATTATTTTCGGCTTGAAGTTCTTTGTTCAGCCTACTTAACCCACTGTTGTTGTTTTCAATAATTCGGGCATGGCCAAAAAGTTGTGCTTCTTTTTCCAATAACTTGGTCATATCTCGTGCATGCAGAGAAACATACTCTTTATTACCTTCATTGAGCTGCTTAAACGAAATTTCAATGCGTTGCGGGAAGCCCCATTCCTTCTCATCTGATTCTAAAACCAGAAGGTAGCAGCCTCTTTTATCGAGACGTTTCAATAAAACATCTGTTTTAAGAGAGGCGATTACGTTTGCAATAGGCATCTGTAACTCAGTACTATCGAACCACTTCAAAAAAGTAGAGTTACTATAAACGACTGTTAAAGAATCTTTCTCACAAAGGGTGTAGCCATCATCTATGTGATCGATGCTTGGTTGAAAATCAATCGCAGATATAGCTTTCCGATCGTGTGGGTCAGTTGAAGAATTCATAATATTACCGTTCCTAATGGAATTAGCGCCCTACAATTTGGTCTTTGACATCATCAACAATCGTTAACAAAGTTTTAACGTCAGTATCATCTAAACCATGATCTTCTAGCGTTTCTTCAAGCAGTTCAGACAGTTCTGCGTAGGCTGAATCCTTAATCTCCATTCCTACATGTATTTCCGCTAATGTTTTACCTTCAAACGCTACCGGGCCACCCATAATGTCGCAAAAAAACTTGGTTTGATGGTCAATCACTCTTTGTGTATCTACATCTTCAAAGTAGGGCTTAAATGTATCTGACACTAATACTTTATCGTAAAAACTGTGTACTACTTTGCTAACTGTTTCAAAACCACCGTATTTGTTATACAGACTTTCCATAGTCAATCCTCTTTAAAATTAAGTGTTTAGTAATTTTAATCTAATTATTATTCAATATTACTGTTGCGGCTTCTCATTCAGCCACTGTTCAATTTCAACTGTAGCCGCCTTATAACCCGCCTCTACGATAGCATCAATATCTTTAATATCTAACATACTGTAACTGTGAACGTCAGGCTTAATATAAAGGCCCACCATGTTACGCGCCTTTTCTTGCGTCATTTGGCTACCCATGGTGGCACTTTGTATCAAAATAGACATGATATTAGGTATGCCTGGCTTATCCTTTTTAGAACCAAAGGCTAAACGCCAACCCGACTGAACGGGGTCAAACGGTTTTTGATGACTATTATCAAGCCCATCCCCCATATCAACCGCATAAATTGAACCGCCACTATTGCGGTCTTGCATAATATTGACCGGCAAATTATTTAACAGGGCACCATCAACAATAAGACCGCCATTATCATAAATAGGTGGCACAATACCTGGAATTGCTGAGCTTGCCCGTACATATTTTGACAAGGAACCGCTGTCAAAAACTTTAAGCTTGGCGTCTGTCAGACTAGATGCGCAGCAAAAGTAATTTAGCCACAAGTCTTCTATTTGCATATCGCCGAACAGCATCTCCAGAAAATCACCCCATGATTTACCCGTTAACAAAGACACCACTGGCAAGGTATAGTCCATTTTATAGTGCCGTTTAATGGCGTCTTTTGAGCGTTCTAACATCGTATTGGAGTCCCAACCCATCGCATGTTGAGCTGCCAATAGTGCGCCCATGCTCGTTCCACCAATCTGGTCAATTTGCAAACCGGCTTCTTCCATTGCGCGAATGGCACCAATATGCGCAAAACCATGTGCACCACTGCCACTTAAAACGAGTGAAGCACTGTTACCTGTTAGTAATCGAGCCAGTCTATTAAAATCTTTTTCACTGTCTTCGCGCACGTGAATATGCGAATCTAACCTTGTTTTTTGAATCCACTTCATTGAGCCGAGTGGTGTAGCTGTTTGGGGCTTATGTAACAACACTAATGTTTTATCAACTCTGTTACACAAGTACCTTAATGAGCTGCCAATTTCGCCTAGCTTGGGTGCTGACTGGGCTGGCGCGACGCGCCAATACTTTATCCGCGTGCAACAAACAACGCTTACTCCACGGTGTAGCATCGGCGTCCGTTTGATACACAATAAATTTGTGTTTGGCTTCTTGCTCATTCAACCATTGCGTCACATTTAAATTGTAGGCATCACCGTGTATAGTTTGTGCTGCGCCCTCTCTCGCCAAGGCACTATCCACTCGGGTGTTATTTAAATGCAAGGCTGTACCAAACGATGACGCTTTTTTGTTAATACATCACAAAAATCATCTAGCGCACATCAGAATTAGCAGGCGTAACAGTAAAGATAAATAGCGTATTTAACTGCCTATTACCGCCTTCTATCTGCGCCCATAAATCATCGACTATTCCACCTGAAAATCGTTTCGTTATTGAACGCGGGTGTTTAACCAATAAACGATAATAAGCATCTTGTGACAACGTTGCTACCAACGTATCGCGCTTGGCAACCACCGAGGTGCTATGCTTTTTTCCCGTCAATAAAGCCATTTCACCGACAGATTGACCTCGTCCTAACTTACCCCAAGTTTTCTGTGTACCATCCTTGAAATCTGTACGCACTTGCAAACGCCCGCTAACGATAAAGTGTATCCCGTCACTGCCACCACCTTCTCGATAGAGATATTCACCACCTTTGAGCATGACTAAATCTAACTCTTTGCCCAAATCCTCTAATGTCTCTTGGTCAAGTTGCTTAAAAGTATCGCTTGAGCTTAGAACCTTCCGTAACAACACACGCTGAAATTTTTTAATGATGACCCGCGTCACACTGCGAAACGCATCGGGGCATTCCAAACTAAAAGATTCAAAACTTTTCTGAGAGAGGCTCAGCAGCTCAGTCTTCCCTTCAGCCAAAACTAATGCATTTCGACTCACACCTGTTAATAAGGCTATTTCGCCAGCACAATCACCAGCATGTTTAGTGGCAACTAACTTTTTCTTTCCCGTATCTTCATCGCTATCTATGAAAATATTTAATCCGCCCTGTTTTATAAGGTATAAAGTGGCGACAATGTCTCCCTCATCAACCAATGTTTCGCCTGACGATAAATGCAGTGTTTCTAACTTTGCAGATAGGCAAGTAAGTGACTCTTCTTCCAGCGTTGAAAATAAGCTGATTGTTCTTAGAAAGGCTATTTGCTCTTGTGATTCCATATCGTTAATTGTTTGGTCGTTCAGTCCATTAAGTTGACTTTAACATTAATTTTTATAATCAAAAAATTTGTTGTAACCATCTTTATACGATTTGAATTTAAACTCGAACCCCTCATCAAGCAGTTGATTATTTTCTAGCCGCTTGTTCCTATCTACATTTTTTTCTAAATAAATAGCCGTCTGTGTCGGTAAACTTAGAGTATTCGCTAGAAAAGCGGCCACTTCCCATTTTGATGCTGGGTCACTATCGGTTGCTAAATAAATGGACTGCAAAACATCTCTATTCGCTTTTTTATTAATCAAAAAATTTAATGCTCTAATGCAATCGTCTCGATGAATTCTATTGGTGTAATACGGTGGTTCTTTTTGTATATCCGCACCTTTTCTTAGCTGATTTATAAAATAATCTGAACGCCCATAAATACCCGAAAATCTAACAATTGTCGTTTGCTTGTTAAAATCTAAAAACTTATTTTCAGCCTCTAATAATATTTTTCCTCTTTCGTCAGTCGGCTCAGTTGTCGATGATTCATTCAACCACTCACCTTTGTTTTGGCCATACACTCTTGATGATGATACAAAGGTAAACGCAACGTTTTCTTTTTGCAGTTTAAACCAAGCCAGCACATTATCTACACCTACTTTAAACACGGCATCATAGGCAGTTATGCTTCCACCGCTCGGCGATAAAATGTAGATAACTTGTTCGAAATCAGTTGGTAAATTAGAACGATCTTCTGCCTTTGTTATATCCGCCTGTATAAACGACATACCTGATAAATCATCCTGAAGAGAGCGTTTTAGCCCTGTTACCTGATGCCCTTCATCATGTAACTGACTGGCGACAGCACCACCAATATCTCCACAACCAATAATTAAAATTTTAGCCATTATGTTTCAACCCCTTTGTTTTTCGCTTCTATCCATAACGACATAAATTTTGTACTTCTCATTGAATGGTGTTTTAGCAGCTGCCCCTGAAAGTTTTTTTGGCGGTGGCTTATTAACGTACTTTTAATCTCCAGTATTCTTTCGATTAATGGTTGCTCAAACTGCTCTCGGGAATAACAAGTTTTCAGTATATCAATGCCATTTTTTTGCTTAACCTTCCACGCCAACTCATCTTCATGCAAAGCAACCGCTGCGTTGGCGAACGCATTTGGCTTATTAACGACTTCACCATTCCAAGGCAATGTGCCGTGCATCGCTTCCGCGCCTATTGTGGTGGTTATACTCGGCGTGCCACATTCCATCGCTTCTAATAACTTACCTTTTAAACCTGCGCCAAACCGTAACGGCGCCAAACAAATTCTAGCTTGTTGCATTACTTCTTTCGCATCGTTGGCCCTACCTTTTATATTAAAACCCTCTGATGGTTTGTGTAATTTCAGCGCTTTTTGCGGAGGATAGGCTCCGTAAATAGAAAGCTCTGCTTTCGGCAATTGCTGCCTAATCAACGGCCATATTTGTTGTTTCAAGTATTGCACCGAATCCCAATTGGGCGGGTGTTTGAAATTCCCAATACACATAAACCCTTTTCGTTCATTAAAACTTGGCCAAGCTTCCGTGTTTTTATTTTGTTTTTCAGGGTCCACAATAAACGGGAAATAATGGATCAGCTGCTCATCGACATTAAAAACTGTCTTTAGCAATTCCATTTCATAACTAGAAATCATTAAGGTTAAATCAGTCCGTTGAATACTGGCAATTTCCCGATACGCCACCTCGCTCATTAAATCTGCCGTCTCAAATTCACGATTGTTTTTTACTGCCATTTGTCTGGCATGGCGTAAGCAATGTAGGTCACTGGTTTCTAATAAGGTTATTGCTTGCGGGCAGTGTGTATCTACTCGCCATGAGAACTGTTCTTCAACCATAAAGCGGTCATATAAAACAATGTCTGGGTTTAACTTGGTGATGAACGTATCGAAGGCGCTGTCGTTAACATTAATGTGCTGCCGTTCTACATTTAATGTTTCTAACGGGTAGCTATATTCCGATATTGAAGCGGTACACGCATAGGTTAATGCCCAACCTTGCGCACAAAATAGTTCCAATAAGCCGACCATTCGCCTACCTGCCGCAGATGATGTGGGTTCTGGCCACAGGGCAGCTATAATTAAAATATTCAATATTGAGACCTTTTCACAAAAGTTCTTTTGCTCCCATACTGCGTTAAAAAAGCACCCAAAGCACTCGCTGCGCTCATGGGGCAGGCTCTGCTCAATCGGTCATTTACTCCAGTAAACTCCCTCTTTCCTCGCATTTTTGCCTCGCCTGGAAACAAAATATTTTTCCGTGCAAAGCTCTCACATTGTATCTAAACTTTTCCTTCACGCATTAAAAAGGGCCGGTAAAACCAGCCCTTTTTGTCTTGCTAACGCTTAAAGCAATTACTTGTTTGCTTCGCGTTCCTTTGCTTCTTTAATCACTTCTTCAGAAATATTTCTAGGACAAGGCATATAGTGCACAAATTCCATAGAGAACTGACCACGGCCTGATGTCATGGTGCGCAAGTCACCAATGTAACCAAACATTTCGCTTAGTGGTACTTCAGCTTTAATACGCACGCCTGTTGCACCCGCATCTTGTGATCTAATCATGCCACGGCGACGATTAAGGTCACCAATCACATCACCCACGTGATCGTCTGGTGTGAACACGTCAACTTTCATGATCGGTTCCATGATTTGTGCGCCTGCTTTAGGCATTGATTGACGGTACGCGCCATTCGCTGCCAATTCAAACGCAACAGCTGAGGAATCAACTGCGTGGAAGCCACCATCTAACAAGGTCACTTTTACGTCTACGCAAGGATAGCCGGCAAGAACACCTTTAGCCATTTGCTTTTTAAAGCCTTTTTCAACAGCAGGCCAGTATTCACGAGGCACGTTGCCGCCGGTTACTTTTGATTCAAAGCTATAGCCTTCACCTGTTTCTGCTGGTTCCAAAATATAATCAATTTTACCGTATTGACCAGAACCACCTGATTGCTTCTTATGTGTGTAGCTGTCTTCTAGTACTTTAGTAATTGTTTCACGATACGCCACTTGTGGTTTACCCACGCTCACGTCAACGCCATGTGTACGCTTCAAGATATCAATTTTGATGTCTAAGTGAAGCTCGCCCATGCCTTTAAGAATCGTTTCGCCACTGTCTTGGTCAGTTTCTACACGGAAAGATGGATCTTCTTTAATCATTTTACCGATAGCGATACCCATTTTTTCTGAGCCACCTTTATCTTTCGGTGACACAGCAATAGAAATAACGGGATCTGGGAACACCATTGGCTCTAGTGTTGCTGGGTTTTTAGGGTCACATAATGTGTGGCCTGTTTGTACGTCTTTCATGCCCACAACGGCAATAATGTCGCCTGCTTGTGCGCCCGTCAATTCGATACGATCATCCGCTTGCATTTCAACAAGGCGACCAATGCGCTCTGTTTTACCGGTGAAGGTGTTTAAAACAGTATCGCCCTTGTTCATTGTGCCGGAATAAATACGAATAAAGGTTAACGCGCCAAAACGGTCATCCATGATTTTAAATGCCAATGCACGTAAAGGCAGAGTAGGGTCAACAATCGCGAACTCACCAGTTTCGTTGCCCTCATCATCTGTTTCTGGCTGTGGATTAACTTCCATAGGGTTTGGTAAGTAATCAACCACCGCATCCAATACCAATTGAATGCCTTTGTTTTTAAAGGCAGAACCACATAACGTTGGGAAGAAATCAAGTGCAATCGTTCCTTTACGGATACAGCGCTTAAGGTCTTCAATCGATGGCTCTTCGCCCTCAAGATATGACTCCATTAAGTCATCATCTTGCTCAACGGCCATTTCGATCAATTTTTCACGGTATTCTTCTATTTTGTC
Source organism: Cycloclasticus sp. (assembly GCA_039830885.1). Lineage (GTDB taxonomy): Bacteria > Pseudomonadota > Gammaproteobacteria > Methylococcales > Cycloclasticaceae > Cycloclasticus. The sequence goes on along the minus strand of JBDOOJ010000055.1, from coordinate 44,946 downwards.
CGCCATGTCTGCTGGTGGCTCTCCAACAGTGAAGTTTTCAGGCAAGCCTGTATCGTCCCAAATATAAGCTTTGCGTGTTAATAAATCAACCACGCCAATAAAGTCGTCTTCTATACCGATTGGCAATACCATGATTAAAGGATTCGCATCCAATACTTCTTTAACTTGATCCGTCACACGGTAAAAATCTGCACCCATGCGGTCCATTTTGTTTACAAAAATAACACGGGCTACGCCTGATTCATTCGCATAACGCCAGTTAGTTTCTGACTGAGGCTCAACGCCGCCAGAACCACAAAATACGCCCACACCGCCATCAAGAACTTTTAATGAACGGTACACTTCGATGGTGAAATCAACGTGTCCCGGTGTGTCAATAATGTTCATGCGGTGGCCGTCCCATTCGCATGAAACCGCAGCAGACTGGATGGTTATTCCACGTTCGGCTTCTTGTTCCATAAAATCGGTTGTTGCTTCACCATCGTGAACCTCACCTGTTTTATGGATTTTGCCTGTTAATTTCAGGATGCGTTCTGTTGTTGTGGTTTTACCCGCATCAACGTGAGCGAAGATGCCTATGTTTCTATATTTTGCTAAATCAGTCATTTGTCTACTATCTATTTTTAGTTAATCAATATGGGAACGTAATGCAGGAATTATTATTCCAATAGCCTTGCAAAACGAATGGTTAAATCAGAACCCGCCATTATATCAGCTATCAATTTAGATATATAGCGCAGAGTTTGCCCTCTACTAAATTAATACTCCAGGATGGTACGGCGCCTATAAGTATTGAACGTTTGGGGCTGTTAAACCACCCTTAAGAAAACTCACCTTCTTTCGCAACCACTCGCTTAAACGCTGGGCGTTCTGACAGCCTGTCGCGATAAGCATCTAACACGTCAGAATCCGATGGGACATTAAACGCATCAGCCCAACGAAGGGTATGTGCAAATAAAATATCAACCGCTGTAAACGAATCGCCTAAGGCAAATTCTTTACCTGCTAACCAGCGCGACAAAACATCACTCGCTTTTAGAAATTCCCAATGCGCGATGGGGAGTATCTCTGCCACGCGCTTATCTTCAGGAAATACAAAAGTATGCTTCCCTACCGTCCAAAGTGGTTGCTCCAGTTCTGTGAGTGCAAAATAACTCCATTCGTCATATCGGGCGCGTTCAGGCGTTCCGGCTTTCGGAACCAAGCCACTGTCCGGATGTTTATCACCTAAGTAATTTAGTATGGCCGCCGACTCTGTTAACACGAAACCATCGTCATCAATGGCCGGTACTTTGCCGTCTGGGTGAATGGATTTGAATGCTGAGGTTTGCCCTTCACCCGCCATTAAGTCAATTTTAATAAACTCATAGCCCACGCCCAACTCTTCTAACATCCAAACAACGCGGGTACTTCTAGATCGGGGGTATGCATACAGTTTAATCATCACAATCTCCTCATTAATAAATTAAAGCGCTCCGGTAAATCATACGCCTATCAATAATGGTAGGCATAAAAAAGCCTCGGTACACCGAGGCTTTTTTAATACCTTAAGTATTTACAGGTTGTAACCCGTCTCTTCGTGTTCAGTAATGTCTAAGCCTTGCTGCTCGGCTTCTTCATCTACACGTAAACCACCGGTTAGCATACCAACCACTTTCAAAATAACGTAGGTAGCAATCGCAGTGAATACGACAACTGCCACAACACCTATCGCTTGAACTGATAATTGGCCGCCAATTGAAGAAATACCATCAGCAAAACCGTAGCCACTAAATAAACCCAATTCGGTTGAAGCGAAAACAGCGACAACTAACGTGCCTAATATTCCACCAACACCATGCACTGGAAAGACATCAAGCGAATCATCAATTTTTAATACGCGCTTAATATATTGTGTTGCGTTAAAGCACACAAAACCAGCCAATAAACCAATAATTAATGCACCGCCTGGGCCAACGAAGCCTGATGCAGGAGTAATAGTACCTAAACCAGCTACCATGCCTGTAACCGCACCCAAAGCACTTGGTTTGCCGAATTTTTTCCATTCAATAACCATCCAAGTAAACGCACCCATTGAAGCAGAAATATGCGTCACAAGTATGGCCATTGCTGCATCGCCATTTGCTGCCAACGCACTGCCGCCATTAAAGCCAAACCAACCGACCCACAACATGCCTGCACCGGCAATTGTCATGGTTAAATTATGCGGAGGCATTGGTGTTGTTGGGAATCCTTTTCTTGGGCCTAGCACCATAGCCGCCACTAACGCTGCGACACCAGCAGTAATATGCACCACCAAACCACCAGCGAAATCATACACGCCCATTTCACCTAACCAGCCGCCGCCCCAAACCCAATGAGTTACTGGTGCGTAAACTACTATTAACCAAATACCACTGAAGAGTAACATCGCAGAAAACTTCATTCGTTCTGCAAATGCACCAATAATCAGTGCTGGCGTAATAATCGCAAAGGTCATTTGGAACATAGCAAACAATGATTCAGGAATATCGCCAGATAACGTGTCGCGATCAACGCCTGATAACATGACTTTAGAGAAGTCACCAATCCACGCATTACCTTCACCAAACGCTAGGCTATAACCTACAATAAACCATAAAATTGATGCCAAACAGGTGATTGCAAAGCATTGTAAAAACACAGACAACACGTTTTTACTTCTAACCAAGCCCGCATAAAACATTGATAGACCAGGAATCGTCATAAACAATACTAATGCCGTAGACGTTAAAATCCACGCCGTATTCGCGCCATTTAACTCATCCGCAAATGCCAAGCTAGGCAGTAGTAATAAGCCTAATAATAGGCCTGATTTTTTTATTATTGTATTCATTAGTTATAGCGCCTCGTTACCTGTTTCTCCCGTACGAATACGGATTACTTTTTCTAAGTTAGTGACGAAAATCTTGCCATCGCCAATTTTATTTGTATTAGCTGAAGCTACAATTGCATCTATTGCTGCATCTAATTGTTCATCAGACACCGCTATTTCGAGCTTTACCTTTGGAAGAAAATCTACAACGTACTCTGCGCCTCGGTACAGTTCAGTATGACCGAGTTGGCGGCCAAAGCCTTTTACTTCTGTTACCGTTACGCCGGCAATACCAATATCACTGAGCGCTTCACGCACGTCATGTAACTTGAAGGGTTTAACAATTGCTGTTATTAATTTCATACCAAGCCTTTTTTTCTTTTTCGAGCTGTGGATTTTGCCTGAAACAGGCACGCATAGCAAATAATTGGCTAGCTACGCCTATGTTTAGTCAATAAAGTCATAGGGTTTTAGAAATGACGTGCCAGCTCTAACTGAATAACATCGTCCTTGCGGATTGAGCTGAACGGACCACCGGTCGAGCCGGCTGAGATAAACCGCCCCTCCAGACTTAATACCCACGAATCACCAAAACGACGACTGGCCTCTATATTATAGAAACGCGTGTTGTCATTCACATCACTGATAATGCCGAACAGCAATTCGCTCGATGCTGCGTCATTCATCGCCAACCGACCACCAACAAAAATATCATTGTCGAAGGCAACGGCCGGATTCGAACCGCGATCATCATACAAATACTCTGCAATAACACCAAAGTCTGCGGCAGTATCCATCACCCCAACGAAGGTATATTCGAAACCACCAGTCACCGCATTAAACGTTTCGCCCTGACCGCTACGGTGAATAACCTCAAACTTCCACAGCCATTCATCCAATGTCGCTTGAACATCTAAACCAGTTTGATTAATGATGTCGTAATACGGCGTTAAACGTAATCCCGCTGGCGTTATGCTTGGCATAACCCGCGGTTCGCGACTGGTGCCGTAAAAATGCGATATACCCACATCCCAATCATCAAACGTTTGGCTCCAACGTAAGGCGTAATCTACGTGTTTATCTTTTGCTGAAGACTCATAAAACGTATGGTCATCAATCTCAGGAATAGAGCGGAAGCGCCCATCTTTTCCGGGGAACGTGCGTTCATGAAACCCTGGCAACACATACAAATCCAGCACACCCCAATCTTTAATAAAAGAAAGGTTTAGCATCGTTTGACCTAGCTTTTGCTCGCCGTCTAAATTTTCAACTAAATCTGTTTGATTGATGATATCAACCAAGTGTTGCGACTCGGTAACGCCCCAAAAGACTTTATCGATGCCGACACGCAATTCCCAATCTTGCGCAACGTGCAACCAAACCAGCTCACGTATATCAATGTGCGAACGTTGTGGATCATGTTCATCCCAACGTGCGAACAACACAAAAGTAAGGCTGTCATCGCCGTCGTTCCAACTGTGATAAAACTCAGGCTCAAACGATACCGACAAATTGCCATTATCAAATTGGCTATCATCCAGTTTTGATTGCGTGAACCCACGGTATTCCGCTGCAACGTAGCCCGACCACTCACTAGCCATTGCTTGACCAAAGCCAAACAACAACAAACATAAAACCACCCTAACCATGCGCTTCAACACCATAAAACCTTTTTCTTAACGCGCTCTTTTCAAGCTGCTTTTGTTAAAATCACGCTCAGTTAAACCCGTTTTAAATTGGTAATCTGTAAAATCTAATCGCGTTTCTTTTTTCGTTTGATGATTGCTCATTACCATCATATCTGGACGCCAGTATTGGCCAAGATACTGCTGATAACCCGATACAGACATGGTTTTAAGCAAGCTGTTTTTACGGTCATAGTAAACAATCTTTAACGGCTGGTATTTCTCTTTGCTGATCCAAACAACGGATCGCGTATAACCTGAATATTTATAGTTAGGTCGCACTTCTATAACAAAGGCATCTTCACCATCAACCGCTTCATCCTTTATATATAGGTAGGCGTACTTTTCCACTTCACGCGAAGATAAATCTTCAAACGCAAACTCACTGCCCATAAACGGACCCGATTTATTTTTTGATGAAATTCGTTTTACGCGCTTTAAAGCAGGTAAATATAACCATTGGTCATCTGCATCAAGAATATGAGTGAACGATAAAAATGCCGTTCCTTTAATATCAGATGGCTTATCAAAAATAGTGAGGCCTTTATCACCATCACCATTCACTTCTAACGTTTTAGAACGCATTTTTCTAATGCTCTCATCACCGTTCGCATTCTTCAATGTCATGGTCATTTTCGAGCTTGAATCGGCAAAGCCTTGATCTCTTTTATCTGCCTCAACCGCTATTTCAAGGCCTTTCTCTTCAGGTGTTTGTGCGTACGCAAATGCGCTGCTTAATATTAATATCAATATACTCAAATTTTTCATTTTTCGTCCTTATCAAATTTTAATAACAGTACCGGTAACAATAGGAAATCCACAATCAATGCCGCAGCAATAATCCAAGTCGTTAATTTAGCCATGTCTGAATTAAGCGCAAACGGCGACATCATTAACACGATAAAGCCCACCGTTAACACAATAGAGCTCACCACCAACGCCTTACCAACGTGTGTATAAGCGTACGTAATAGCTCTCTCTGTGCTATAGCCCTTTTCCCGTTTTGCTCTCAAATATTTACTCAAGAAATGCACCGTATCATCCACCACAATCCCTAATGTCATGCTCACCACAATAGCCAACGCCATATTCACTTCTTCGTAAATAAGCCCCCACAATCCAAAGCCAATTAAGACCGGCAATAAGTTAGGTACTAAACTAATGAAGCCTATTTTTAATGAACGAAGCGCGAAGATTAAAATGATAGAAATAAGGAATAGCGCTAAAATTGAACCTTTCAACATGCCGTTTATATTTTTCTCAGAGATGTGTGCGAACATCATCATCGGCCCCGTACCCGGCGCCTGCATAAACAACGGTACATTGGCTTTTAGCCACGTTTGAATACGCCCCTCGTACTCCAGTAATTGCACGTTGCTCATTTCTTCCACGGTAATAAACAAGCGGGTGGCAGACTTGTCCACATTCACTTGGTTGTTCAAGTCCAAACCGTAGGGCAACGACATCTCATATAACAACAAGTACTGCGCCGCCATTTCTCTACTTTCCGGCAACGTATACATAGCAGGATCATCACCGTGCATATTTTTGTTCAAACGCCGCATGGTGTCGGTTAACACATACACATTGATTGTTTCTGGTTGCTGCTTAAGCCATTGCGATAAATTATCTAAATTCTTAAGGTATTCTGGCTCACTGATGCCTCCTTTACCTTCCGCAGGAATTGAGTACACCAACTGATACAAACCACCCAAGGTACTTGCCGCGAAATCAGAATCTGTTCTGAATGTTATCGATTCATCAAAATATTTAAGGAACTGCTCTTCTGCTCTATTGAAGGTAGCCAAATAACCAGACATCAACACTACACCCGCCATAAGCACCAAAATTGAATTTTGGTTTTTAATAACAAACTCAGACAAACGCCCTAACTTTTCGACATCGGCATCTTCTTGATACTTTACTTTAACGGGCAAATAACTCATCAACGCTGGCAAGAATGTTAGCGATAAACACAACGATACAAAAACGCCAATCGCAACGATGTTGCCCAAGTCATTAAACGGCGGCACTTCACTAAAGTTCATCCCTAAGAAACCAATCATGGTGGTCACACTGGTTAAGAATATCGGCTGTAAATTAAGACGAATACTTTCTGACAACGCCTTTCTCTGTGGCATCTTGTGTTCCATACAAAAGATAAACGACACCAAAATATGAATACTGTTTGCCACCGCCAACACCATAATCATTTGCGTAGACGGCACCGATGCAGGTGACAACTGAATACCAATATGACCGGCCATTCCTAGAGCTGCCAAGTCTGAAAAAATAATCACCATCATCACCCCAAACACAGGACTTGGGCTTTTGAGTAAAAAGAACATGAATATCATCATCAGTACAAAGCTGATTGGCACCAGCGTCATCACATCGCCTTCACCCGCTTCTATAAAAGACATATTCAAAAATGATACGCCCGTTACATAAAAACTCACCTCTGGGTATTTCGCCTCATAGTCTTTAATCAATTGGCGCGTCGTTTCAACCACTTCTTTAAGCTCTTTACCTGGGTCAAGCTTGGGGTATTCCAAGACGATATTAATGGCTGTTACGTGTCCATCTTCAGCCACCATTCGTTTAAACAATAGCGGATCTGTTTGCGCCACATTTTTAAGTCGCTGAATATCTTCTTCACTTAATTCACTGGCTTCTTCGTATAAATCCTCAACGATTAAGTCATCTTCTTCGGCATAGGTATTTTGAAAATTCTGCAGTGAATCTACTCGGCGCGAATAAGGCATTTGCCAAGCATCCTGCGTCATTTCTTCTATAAGCCCCAATACCTTTGGTGTAAATACATCACCTGTTTTTGGCGCGATAACAATGAAGACGTTATCTGACTTTGTATAGGTATTCTCCACATTATTAAATGCAATGAGCTCTGGGTTATCGTGGCCAAAAAATGCACGGTAATCGTTATTAAACCCTAGATGACGCAAGCCACTGGCCGCAGCAGCCACAATAATGACACTGAGTAAAATAACAATGACTCGGTGCTTAATGACCCACTCACTAAAAAAATTTTCTAATCGATTCATTCTTTATGTCCTTGGCTGCAAGCCATTAATCGTTATATTAATAACGCTTTCTAACAAACTCTCTAATTCTTCTAATGTACTCAACTGCATAAAGGTCGGCGTGGTAAACATAATCCATGACGTTAGAATTGCACGACCCGTCACGGTAATATCATCAAAAACCCACCCATCTATTTCTTGACCTTTTTGTAAAATAATTTTTACTAGCTCAAGCTCACCCGCTCTTTTTCGTTCAATCAAACTTGGTTTTTCAGCACACAGCGCAACAATAATATCGTTGATAGCAGGGTATTCTTGAAGTTGTTTATAATTAAAATGGAGTAATGCTAAGGCGAATGCTTGAAGTCGTTCAACCTCTGATAACTTGGCTTTTTCTAGCACTTTCGCCAAACCCTGCTCTTTTTCAACAAAACAGCGAATCGCAAAGCCTTCAGCTATATCAACTTTACTTGGGAAGTAACGGTATAAATTTGCCGTGGACATACCCAAATCATTGGCAATTTCTGCCATGGCGGTTTTTTTAAAGCCAACGGTTTTGAACCGCTTATCTGCGGCGTCCAAAATCATTTCCTTTAATTGATCACCCGATAGGTCTGCATCAAATCTTTTCATAATAACCAGTGTATCATGAATTGTGAATATTTAATTTTATATTCACAATTCATAAGTCGGCATTTAATAACTGAAACCATTTAGCCCACTAAAAAAATCTGATACCTTAGTTAAAAATAATACTTAGAGGCCTTTGCACGGAAGAAGGTTTTGTTTCCAGACAAGGCAAAAATGCGCGGAAAGAGGGAGTTTACTGGAGTAAATGACCGATTGAGCACTTTTTTAACACCGTATGGGAGCAAAATAGCTTTCGTGCAAAGGTCTCGTTTAAAATTCTTTAGGGAGAAATAATAAAATGCCTAACCTAATACCACCTATCGCCGAAGCCATAAACAAGGGCGAATTGCCTTTAGGCGTATTCAACAGTCCTGAACTATTCGAACTAGAAAAAGAACACCTATTCGCAAAAAGCTGGAATTTTCTTGCTCACGAAACTGAAATACCCAATGCCGGTGATTACGTTCAACGCTACATTGCCGATGATTCTTTTATCGTCACCCGCGACAAACAGAACACCGTTCACGTTGTATTAAATGCTTGTCGCCACCGTGGTCGCAAAGTATGCAGTGTGGAAAAAGGCAACGCGCGTAATTTCTCATGCCCTTATCATGGTTGGGTGTATGACTTAGATGGCGCATTGATTGATATACCGTATGAAGATGAAGGTTACGGTAAAGATGCCATCGGCCATGCCGACTGGGGGCTAATGGCTGCACCTAAAATGGGTGTTTGGCGCGGTATGATTTTCGCCAACCTAGATCCTAATGCAGAGTCGCTAGACGATTATCTTGGCGATGCCAAATGGTATATGGATTTTTATACCAATAAATCCGAAGCCGGGCTTGAAGTATACGGCGTGCCTCAACGCTGGGTGGTAGATGCCGACTGGAAGCTCGCGGCTGATAACTTTGTTGGTGATGGATACCACACCTTTATTACCCATGCCAGCACCATACAGGCTGGTATGTTGCCCGCTCAATCCGGTGATTTTCTACTAGATGGCGTACAAGTAGCGCTTGAGCATTTCGGTATCGGTTTTGCCAGACAAGACCCACTATTTAATTCCTTAGCCTACCCACCACCGATGATGGAAGCCATGCGACAGCGGTTTAACCCCGAACAAGTATCGCTGATGGATAACGGCGTCTCGTTACCGACTCATGCGAATTTATTTCCAAACTTAAGTTTCTTAAATGCGCCCGGCGCGTACACCGCCATGGCACCTCCAGCACCGTATATGACCTTTAGAGTTTGGCGCCCCTTAGCCGCAGGTAAAACAGAAATTTGGTCATGGTGCATGGTTGAAAAAGACGCTGCCGAAGAATTCAAACAAGCCAGTTATAAAGCCTACTTAATAAGTTTTGGTACATCCGGCACATTAGAGCAAGACGACGCCGAAAACTGGAGCCAAATTACCTTGCCAGCAAAAGGCACCATGGCGTCAAAGCTGTCACTCAATTACTCAATGGGGCAAGGGCTTCTCGAACCCATGGACGATTGGCCCGGCCCTGGCAACGCTTATCCACTTGATTTTACCGAGTTCGCTCAACGCGCGTTCTGGAAAAAGTGGATTACCACGCTGGAGGGTAAATAATGTCTGTTACTGATTCCCTATTTAGAGAAATTGAAGCGTTTATGTACCATGAAGCAGAGCTGCTGGATAACCACCAACATAATGAATGGCTAGACCTATGGGACGAACAAGCCAGTTATCGCATGCCCGTTCGCGTTACCCATACCAAACGCCAAAAAGATCAAGAGTTTCAAGAAAAATTCGGCCACTTTGATGAAACCAAAGAAATGCTCGGTATGCGGGTTAAACGCTTAGGCACATCCACCGCATGGGCAGAAGAACCGCAATCCAGAACTCGTCATTTTGTTAGCAACCTACGTATTAACGCCGTAGACAATGGTCAATACGAACTAAAAACCAACTTAATGCTATACCGCAATCGTTTAGATGATGCTGGGCATGATTTGCTATCAGCCGAGCGCCATGATGTTATTCACCAAGTTAACGGCGAATGGCGCATTCTAAAACGAACTATATATATGGACCAATCAACGCTTGGAACATTAAACCTTTCAATCTTTTTATAAAATACAAGGAATACACTATGTCATTATGGCTTGATTTTATGGGCGCAGAAATTCGATACGTCGAGACCCCATCGTACGGAAAAACTCGCATTGCTGAGGCTGGCAAAGGCAATAAAGAAACCATTATTTTTTTACACGGCGTAGGTGGGCATTTAGAAGCTTACGCTAAAAATATCGTTGCTTTGTCTGACGAATTTCACGTGATTGCTTACGACTATGTTGGCCAAGGTATGTCTGACAAGCCCTTACTCGACTACACGCCGTTAACATTGGTAGACCACTTGCGTGAACTAATGGATACATTGGGTATTGATAAAGCCCATTTATCAGGCGAATCTATGGGCGGCTGGGTGTCTGGCCTATTCACCATTGAATACCCTGATCGTGTTTTAAAATTAAACCTCAACACCGCTGCTGGCTTACCCATTATTACCGACAAAGGTCGCGAAGAACTGCAAGGGCTTATAGATCTGACATCAAAAGCCACCACCATGGGGCCGCCAACATTCGATAGCGTCAGTAACCGAATGAAATGGCTATTCCACCCAAACAATCACGACAGCATGATCACACCGGAATTAGTGGAAACCCGCTTAACGTGTTATCGCCGCCCCGGTTCTAAAGAAGTCGCACCAAAAGTATTAGGCATGATCGGTATGCACGATGACTACCTGATTCCGATGGAGAAAATCAAAAAAGAAACGCTATTCCTTTGGACTGAAGATAACCCATGCCACGACGTACCTTGCGCAAAAAATAGTGCTGCAAAAATACCCGGTTCATTGCTTTATATCATGAAAAATGACGCCGCCCATTGGCCACAATACGAATCACCCGAAGAGTTTAATACCGTATTACGTAGCTTCCTAAACACTGGGAAAATCTAATCACCGTACTGGGGAAAATAGCATGAACAACAACCAACTAACACCATCAAACCTAGGCTACTTTGTATTTAACGCAACGGATTTAGCCGCTTGGAAAACATTTTTACAAGATATTATCGGTTTGCAAGTGGGCAGCAGGTCAAGCGACCAAACCTTAGTATTACGAATTGACAGCCAAGAACAACGTATTGTTATTCAGCAAAACGATGCTGATGACCTCGCGGCCATTGGTTGGGAATTGGACTGTGAAGAATCGCTCGATGCACTGGCTACGCATATCAAATCGCAAGGCGTTGATATTCAGCTAGCCGATAGTGATTTTTGCAACACACGTGCCGTTGAAAAAGCCTACATTTGTACCGACCCAAACGGTGTTAATCACGAACTCTATTTTGGCGCAGCGGTTGCACCCATGAGTGAATCCTTTAAGTCATCCGTTATGAAAGACAGCTTTCTTGCTGAAGAGTTTGGCGCAGGACACTACGTTGCTATTGCCGACAATAAAGACGACACCAATCGCTTTTATCGCGATGTTTTATGCCTCCGATTAAGCGATTATATTCGCGGTGAAATTGCACCCGGCGGCCCCGTACTAGATGCGACGTTTATGCACACTAAAACAGGCCGTCACCATTCTGCTGCGTTTGCCGCATTACCTTTCCCAAAGAAGCTGCATCACTTTATGCTGCAAGTGGAAGACATGAATGACGTAGGGCTTGCTTGCCAGCGCTGTAAAGATGCCAACATCCCCTTCTTTATGGAGCTAGGTCATCACCCCAACGACCAAATGTTTTCATTCTACGTTGCCACGCCCGGTGGTTTTGGTTTAGAAATAGGTTGGGGCGGATTGATTATTGAAGAAGGTAATTGGGAAGTTAAAACCTATTCACAACCCAGCGATTGGGGGCATCAGCCAGGCGCTCATTAAAATAACCTAGCTGAACGCTGCAAATACAGCGTTCAGCTGACTTCGTTTACAAATTCTCTTTCTTTTGAATGCCGCGATTCGTTTCGCTGGCCAATTTTCGCCAAGCGACAATATTGCTGTCGGCCTCAAAAAGCTGCTCTTTAACCCAACCCCAATCGTCTTCGTAAAAAGTTTGCATCGCTTCACGCGCCCAAATGTCGTCGTCATTAAACCCATGCAGGCTTAATGGTTTCCAGTGTTCGTGGAATTCTTTGTCATACGCAATTTCTTCTTCAGCGCTTTCAACCCGTCTGCCTAATGTTCGGAAATACCAATGTGAGGTTTCGTCTCTAGGCACGTACCATTCAAATTGAATAAGCGATGGGTCAGGAAATGGGTCAACTTTTAACGTACCCGGTAGCCAAATAGAAATTTGTAGCGCAATACGTTTATCACCCCCCATCACACTGTGTACAACCGGCTCGCCTTTTATCGTCCCTTCCAAAATAGGCCTTGAGTGAGCACCAATATTATCAAACACGCCGGTTGGGCCATCCTCGCCTTTTACAACCGTGACCATTTCACTTTCTTCACCGCGGTTGGGTGAAAACCCTAACGGCACAACCGTTTTATTCTCCGGCATCATTGGGCTGTCTTTATGAATAAACACATGCGTCGAATCAAAACCGTTTTCAACACCCATCCGCCAGTTAGAATTCACTTCTGTCTTAATTCCACGGATTACCATGTCATCGTCTAAGAAATTTGGCGCTACATCATGCGATAAAGGCGGCGGATCAATGTCACCCATAAAAATAAACACCAAGCCTTTTGCTTCTTCCACCTTGTACGTTTTTAGTTTGTGCTTGCCTATCATTTGGCTACTGGGATCGGTCATAATGTCGCACAATAAACCGTCTTTCCATTGATACGTCCACGCGTGATACCAACAGGTAATCGTGTCTTTGGTATAACATTCCAGTTTTTTAGACAGTGGCACACCACGGTGTAAGCATTGGTCTTTAATCGCGAACACCTCGCCATCAATACGGTTAATCAGTAAATTCTCACCCAACAATTTAGTTTTAACCGGCTCGCCTTCTTTTACCTCATCAGCAAAAAAGGCAGGGTACCAATGGTTACGGAAACCTAGCTTAGCTTCTACATAACCACGCCATTGTTTGGTTCGTTTTAAAACGTCTTCATTAACCATGTCACTTTCCTTTTTTTATTGCTGCTAAACCCAGCCTGCCCGTTTATTTGCTTCTACCGCCAATACCTTTTCGGCATCGTTAGCATGGTGATTATCCCAATAGTTTAAACGAGGTCGCACAAAATAGCGCTCCCATATTGGTGGAATAAATGCTGCGATAAAACATAATGCAATACTCGGCATTTGTGGCGCGTCGGGATAGGGTTTTAGTTCAGTGTACCCCCGAGTAGGCACCAAGTGATGCTCCGAATGATTTGAAATTTCAAATGATAAGGCGCGACTTAAAGGCTTTAACTGATTCCACGAATGTCTAGGTTCTATCGGCTCATCAATGACGCGAATTAAACCGTAGTGCTGCGTGTAATTAAAACCACCCAACACGAGAAAAAAGATGACAATCGTTAGAAAAAATACTGGAATCGCTTGAATACCCGCCACGAAGAACCAAGCCGTCAACCAAAGCGCCACCGTAACAAATGATTGAAAAAATCGCCCCGATGCCACCCACAAAGGCCTCTTATGTCGGCGCAGTCGATCTCGTTCCATTTCTACAGAATCTACAAACTGCCCCCACAACGAACGGAAAGCAAACGTATAAACCAACTCGCCCCGCCTAGGTGTATCGCTATCTTCTGATGTGGCAACTTTTAGATGATGTCCGCGAACATGGCCAAGGTCGTTCATTGGCAGCATAAAAACAGTTAAATAAAGTGAGCTGTAAAAGCGTGCAAATTTATCACGCCGATGCATTAATTCATGCGAGGGGGGCAGGCCGCCAAGTGCACTTAAAAAGGAAATTGAAAAAATCGCGCCCGCTATTTCAAATACACTACTTTGCCCTTCATGAAGCATCTGAGCAAACATCATCCAAAGGACAACAATGAACAGCAACTGCAGGTAAAGCACAACATTTTGAAGCCCTGTCGGGATAACGTCACGGGGCTTTTCGTCTGATGGCAAGGCAATATCAAACAGCACAACAAAAATAAACGCTACCGTGCCTAACCAGTTCCAAACGCCACCTATATAAAATCCAGCAACGCCTATCGACAACATAAAAGAACCCAGCAAGTAGCGTAAATCCGCTGCTTTTTTATGTTTTATCGTTTGATTCATGCTTAAGCTGTTGCTTCATATATCGAAAACTCAATCATATATCACTTCAAACTAATAAACGAAAATCCTGATGCCACAATAGAACTTTTCTAATCGCTAAATGCGCATAAGCACAAATTTCTTTGCAAATAACTCAGCTGAACTTATGCCGCCAGAAGACACTTACTGTGTATTTTATGTTGCATCCATCCACTGCTGGTTAGGCTGATAGTCCGCTAACCACGCTGGCATTTCATCTGCGGGCATGGGTTTAGCAATGCCAAACCCTTGGGCGTTGACACAGCCCATTTCAAGCAAGGTCAGACCTTGCTCGCTGGTTTCTACGCCTTCTGCTATTACGTGTAGACCGAATGAATCTGCCAGGCCAACCACGGCTTTCACTATAGCGTAGTCGTTAGAGTCTTCTAATATATCCCGTATAAAAGTTCGGTCAATTTTCACCGTGCTGGCTGGTAATTGCCTTAAATGAGTGAGCGAAGAGTAGCCGGTGCCAAAATCATCCAGCGCAATTTTTACGCCTAAATCATCACGGCAACAACGAAGAATGTCGCTGATTTTTTCTATATCGCCCAGCACGCTGCTTTCTAAAATCTCTAGCTGAAAATTCGCTGGATTAATGGCTGAATGGTTTTCTAATAAGCTCTTGAGCGTTTCCACAAAGTTTCGCGACAATAAATGGTAGGACGAAATATTGACGCTGACTTCAAGCTCAACACCAACCACTTGCCATGCCTGCATTTGCCTAAGCCCTTCAGAGATAACCCAATCGCCAACCGCAATTTCCATTTTATTGCCATCAATCAACGGCAAAAACCCAAACGGAGGTATCAGACCTTTTTCTGGGTGCATCCAACGAATTAACGCCTCAGCTCCGTAGACTTTACCCGTTTTCATATTTACTTTAGGTTGATAATACAAACAGAACTCTTTATCCGACAATGCTTGTCGTATTTCAGATAACTCGATGTGTTTTTTAGTTTCTAGCTGATCTCGTTCCGCATCAAATTTACTGTATCTATTCTTGCCCTTAGTTTTCGACAAATACATCGCCTGATCGGCTTGACGTAGTAAAAAGTCGAGATCATTATTGGCGGTGCCTGATAGTGTAAAACCAATCGACGCGCTAACATTAAGCGCTTGGCCGGCAATATGATACGGCTCGGATAGAGCATGAATAAACCGATCCAAGGTCAATTGACATTCTTCTACTGTTAGCAACTCACTCAGCAATAAGACAAATTCATCACCACCCAGTCGAGATACCGTGTCATCTTTACGAACCGTATTTAATAATCGCTCAGCCACCTCTTTCAGAAGCGAGTCGCCTACATCGTGGCCATGCGTATCGTTCACAGGTTTAAAATTATCCAAATCTAAAAAGCAAACGGCCAACAAGGTCCCTGTTCTTTCAGCATGGGCTTGCGCCTGTAAAAAACGATCGGATAACAGCGCTCGGTTTGGCAGACCCGTTAACACATCATAGTGCGCCATTTGGGTTAACTGCTTGGCAGCTTCGTTACGCTCCATTTCCATTGCAACCCGTGTTGCCAAACTCAACATCAACGGTTCCAATTGAGATTGACTGACCATCGAGTCAACATCCAGTATAGACAGTATGCCGATTATTCGGTTATGACTGTTTCTTAACGGCACACCCATGTAACTTTCTATGCCCAAATCAGTCAAAAACTGGTTGCTTGGAAATAGTGATTTAACTCCATCAGGGAAAAAGAACACCGTTTCTGCAATAATATTTTGGCATGGCGTGCCTTCTAACGTATACGAAAAATTTTCGCCAAATTCACCGTCTGCCCATACCGCCAAGGTATCGAGTACATGAGGGTCGATTAAGTTGATTGTTGCAATGAACGCGAATTTTACATCCTTTGCCATCGCCAATTCTTTAACGACGGTGCGATAAAGGTCCTCCCCTGAGGAATTTTGATGATCGGGGCTGGTCTCTGCGATGATACGCAACACATCTTCGTTAGATTTTCGTTCGCTAATGTTAGTGCTAATGCCCGCCATTTTAAGTGGCTTGCCTGCGCTATCATATTCGACAACTCGGCCAACTGAACTTACCCACAGCCAGTGTCCCTGCTGCCCCTTCCAACGTTAATCGATATTAAAATCTGTGCCCGTTGTTATACAATCATGGAAATGAGAAACCACCGTGGTTTTTTCATCGGGGTGAAGGTGACCTTCCCATTCTTCAATACTTAAATAGTGCTCTTTTGAACCAAGCCCTAAGGCCTTGGTATAGGCTTTACCGAGCGTCACCTGTCTTTTTTTGATATTAACCGAAAATTGATTTTGCTTGGCCGTTTTAAGCGCCAAACTTAAGGACTTTGTATTTTCAGCTAAATAGCGCAGCGATTGACGTTGCCTGTTCCAGAAAACAAACGTCAAATACAGTAAAACGAAAATAGACATATAAAAACCCGTCTTTACGTCCTTTGCCGCTTCAAGGGTTCTTTTGAAGCTCGCATCATACCTATTTAATACTTGCGGAGCCAAAGCAGCTATTTCATTTTGCAAAATTTGTTCATTCAGCTTGTGAAGCCTATCGGCATGATTCAACAACACATTAGTATGCCGAACAACCACCGATGCCAACTGTCTAATCTCGACATGACGTGTCGCAAAAACGCGTTCTAATGAATCAATCTTATTGTTAATTATCATCCGGCTTTTAGCGGTATTATTGGCGCTAAAACCACTGTAACGTAGCGCTTGCCGCTCCAAACTATTGACTTCTTGAAGCAATTTTATGTCGTCAGTGTCGATTAATTCTTTTCGTAACAAGGAAACGCTTTTAGGAAAGTACGACACCGAATTTAAGAAAATAGCAAAATTGGATTTTATCCTCGATACTGCCGCCAAAAAGCGTTTAACTTCTGTTGCTAACGCCACGCTCTCCTTTCCACTTACTTCTTGCGCGGCCAGTAACTGCTCAACGCGCCTTTCTGTTTGCGCTACTTGGTCAAAATTATTTCTGCCTCCACCCTCAACCTGCAAAATATCGTTAAACAATTTATTCGTTTGAAGTTGCAGTTGATTAACCAACTCCATGCGCTTATTGTGCGTTTCGTAATCCACTTGCGACTGCACATATAACCAACTAGAAGCCGCTATTAGACCGAGCATGAAAACAAAAATGACGATTGACGTTCGCTTGTTGGTCATTGCAACGGCTTACCTTGATATTCGCCAGTTAATGTATTCAAAAACTTAACGATTAAACGAATATCTTCTTCGGATGATGGGATGCCTAATTGATGAAACATCATTGCTGAGACGACATCTTCTAGAGTTGCCTGAGAACCGTCATGTAGATAAGGCGCCGTTAACGCAATATTTCGCAAACTTGGAACCTTAAATACATACTTATCATCCAATTGTTGAGTAATATTAAAACGACCTAAGTCACGGTTATTGCCGCCTAAATTGCTAAAGCTGTATTCATAAACAATGCCGAGTTTTTGGAACAACTTACCGCCGACGTTAACGCCCTGATGGCACGAGACACAGCCATACGACTTAAACAGCTGATAACCACTAAGCTCCTCTTTTGTAATCGCTTCATCGTCACCACGTAAATATTTATCGAATCGACTATTCGGTGTCACCAAGGTGTTTTCAAACTCAACAATGGCCGATTTAATGTTTTTAATCGTGACACCGTCATCGTAATTATTTGAAAACATCGCCATATACGATGGGTCGCCTTTGATGATGCCAATAATACGTGGCCAACTCGAATCCATCTCTTGTTCACTATGAATGGGGTCTTCCATTTGCTGCATTAAGTTCGCAGCGCGGCCATCCCAAAATTGTTTGAAGTTAAATTTGCTGTTAAATACCGTTGGTGTGTTGATATTTCCCTGTCTTTTTTCTACACCTAAAGAAATGGTCTTGTTGTCCATTCCACCGGAGACTAGTGAGTGGCAACTGGCACAGGAAATCGTTTGATCACTTGAAAAACGCGTGTCGTGAAACAACTTATTACCTAATTCAACGGCAGCTGAATCGATGTTTTGTGTTTGCGGAATAGGTGAAATTGGCTCGTTACGCGCGGTTGACGCATAGGCTAAAAAGCTTGCTGAAAGCCCAACAAGCAACATCGCACTAAGTATTAATGTAAATCTGTTCAAAAGCCCCTCAACTTTTTTACTTTTTCGAGTCTGTGTCCTCCGCGTCATCACTACTCGAAGGAGCGCTATCGGACTCATCATCTTCAAACGCAGAGGCAACCATATCATCTATATCAAATGATAAGGCATCATTTTCAGGCGCTTTTACCGGCTCTGCAACGGGTTCGGGCTCAGGTTCGGGCTCAGGTTCGTCAGATGCTGAGCCCACCATTTCGTCGATATCATCCATGTCTAACGACACTTCAATATCATCATCTCCAAGAACACTCGATTCGTCTTCATCTATTTCAACGGACGGCTCTTCGCTGACCGTTGCTGGGGCTTCTGCGGGTGCCTGAGACTTCGGCAGACTTTCAGCGTTCAGCATACTAACGCCCATATGTACGGCAGATAGTTCATATATCGCTTCGTGGAAAAAAGCGACATCTTCTTCTACTTGTGCCAGCTCAATATTTACAAACTTTTTAACACAGGCGCTCTCTGCATCCACTAACTGACTAGCACTTTGCTCTGCTTGCATTTCTGGCACACCCAGGGATTTAAACGTGCCTGCTAACTTTTCCACTCTGTCTGGCGCTTCATTGGCCACTTTTCTTAGCAAACCAGAAAGCTGACTCCTTTTCGCTTCCTTTGACTTTTGTGCTTTGATGAATAAAAAGACACCGCCCGCTATCAGCAGAACAACAAGCTCACACAATATAATTAGTAAACCGACACTCATCTAAATATTCTCCGTATAACCAACCGCGGCAATCCTAGTCGTACACTGAACAACACACTCGTCATGACAGCCCACATTAAGAATGCGTTCATCATGTCGCCACCTTTTTCATTAGACTTTCATCTTCTTCAGCCGCTTTTTTTCTGACTATTTTGAAACCAAAGAACCCGCCTGCCGCTAATAAAAGGTTGACAAGCAGCACAATGCCCCCGGCCATTATCCAATCCGTTTCTTCCTCAACCGGTTCTTGCACTGGCGCTATCGGACACGCGCCACCGACGACTATTTTCGATAAGTCTGGGCATTGCAGCATCTCATCATCGGTGACCCCTTTTTCAGCTATCACAATGCCGGCATCCGCTAATACTTGTTTAAACACCAGTTTAATTTCTGTGTAATTGACTGCAGGCTTTGGTTTCACATGGAAAGTAGCCGACTCTATTCGCTCAAAGGTATTACCAACCGCTCTGGCGACTAATTCATAAGGACCTACCTTGAAGTCTTTACCCAAATCTACAAAGAAGTACCCACCGGTGATCATGTCCTGTTCCATCTCAAAAACTTCTTTGTCGCCCCGCTTATTGGTTATCTCAACACTCGCCTCAATCACACTTAATACATTGCTATTTTTTAGCAATTTACCTCTATCGGTCATCAAGATCCTTATCCGAGTATCACTGCCCGCATAAATTTCTTTCGGCAAATCATCAAGCGCCATTTGCAGATTAGTGGTGATAAATATTTCGTTATTCGGGTCATTTGGCGCGATCAAGAGCCACTCTCCTTCCATCGGTTTTGTCACGGTAACGATGTCAAATTTCTTTTCTCGATGCCACGTGACGCCTGTCCGGTCGCTACTTCGACCAAAATCCATACCTTCTGGGTCGTCTAGTTGCGTTGAACCAAAGCCCTTCTTTCTAAACACCACCGCGGTGAATTGCCTCACTGTTTCGTCCACCGTAAATTTATTTGCGATCAAAGGAATTCTGTTTTTTTCGACCAACCGCTTATTCACTCTGAGTAGCGTTTTCTCTAGCTGTTCTGCTGTTTTCGCCACGTCGAACCAACCGACGGTTTCTGTAGCAATGGCGTCTAAAAACTCCACGTCTGCATCTTCGGAAAAACCAATGGTATGAACGCTAACGTCAGCGGCTTTTAAACGCGTTATTTGGTAATTTAATATGCGTTGTTTCGACGCTAGATTGTCAGCTTTTGTTCTACCCGACGTGATTTTTCCATCGGTTAATAAAATAATATGCCGGCTTTCTTTGGGGTTCTTTTCCACCCAATCCAACGAAGCAACGGCCAACGCTCTTTCAATATCCGCCGTCTTACCATTTGAGTGAACTTTATCGACATTCTTTAGCGCCTGGGTTTTCCAGGAGATGCCCGACTTGGCCGTTTTTATTAACTCGGTGGTCGCGCCATCAAACATCCAAATTCCAGCGTTGGCATTATTCGGCAATAATTTGATGAATAGCTTTAAAGCGGCTACTCGATGATTGTCTGGGTCGCTAATCACCATTCTGTCGGACACATCAACCAGCACCCGAACTTCCAATGATTTCTTGCCATTTTTATTAAACGTTGCCGCGGGCGCAAGCAAAGGCGTCAGTAATAGAAGTAAAAAACAATATCGGAATAAACGCTTAATATTTTTCATTGGTTATTTGAGCGCCACCACGGGCACTAATTAGCTTATTAATGGTAGGTAAGCTTTATATCGGCTAAGTGAAAAATAACTTAAATAGAAAGGTGTATCTGATTTTTTTGTTTGCTCTTTGGCGCCTTAGAATTACTTCAAATAGACGCTGTTAAGAACGAAACCAGCAACAATATCGGGCTTCTCTTTAGCTATTACGCGCCTGAAGTATGCTGACAGCCGGTAGCTCTTTACCTTCCAAAAACTCAAGAAAAGCACCACCGCCTGTTGAAATGTATGACACCTTATCGGCAATATTGTATTTATCAACCGCCGCCAAAGTGTCGCCGCCGCCTGCAATTGAAAACCCATCGCTATCGGCAATCGCTTGCGCGAGTGTTTTTGTTCCTTCTGCGAATTGATCAAATTCGAACACGCCTAATGGCCCGTTCCAAACAATCGTACCGGCTGATTTAACCAAATCGGCGTATTGCTTGGCCGTTTGTGGGCCCACGTCTAAAATCAAATCATCGTCTTCGACATCCGCCACCAATTTCACCACGGCTTCTGCTGATTCTGAAAAGGCTTTGCCGCATACAACATCAATTGGCACAGGAATACTTGCGCCATTTTTTTCAGCCTTAATCATTAATGCTTTTGCTTCGTCGATTAAGTCCGGTTCGTACAATGATTTACCGACGGGATGCCCTTGCGCTGCGATAAAGGTATTGGCAATGCCGCCGCCCACAATCAGCTGGTCGACTTTATCTAACATGGAGTCCAACACCGTGAGTTTTGTTGATACTTTTGCGCCGCCCACAATCGCTAACATCGGTTGCGCTGGTTCATGTAACGCTTTACCTAATGCAACTAGTTCCGCTGATAACAATGGGCCTGCACAAGCTATTGGTGCAAATTTAGCTACGCCATGTGTCGATGCTTGCGCGCGATGCGCCGTTCCAAATGCGTCCATCACAAAAATATCGCATAAAGCCGCCATCTTTTTTGATAGCGCCTCATCATCTTTTTTCTCGCCAATATTAAAGCGAACGTTTTCGCACAAAACAATATCGCCAGACGCACCTTCAATTCCATCCAACCAGTCTTTCTCTAAACGAACAGGCAAATTCAGCAGTTGAGATAAATGTTCCGCAACGGGTTTTAAGCTAAACGCTTCGTCAAACTCACCTTCTGTTGGGCGGCCAATGTGTGACATCAGCATCACCATGGCACCCGCAGCATGCGCTTGCTGAATCGTCGGCAAACTCGCACGGATTCTCGCATCGCTCATCACCTTGCCATCTTTAATCGGCACGTTTAAGTCTTGCCTTATAAGAACGCGTTTGCCAGTTAAATCAAGGTCTTGCATATTCGTGATGCTCATAACGTAACTCGCTGCCGTATTCGGTTATAAATAAAAGCTTATGCCAATAACGCTTTAGCTGCATCTGCTAGCTTGTTCGCGGTGATACCAAAATGTTCAAACAATTCTTTAGCCGGAGCAGATTCGCCAAAGCAATCCATGCCAATAACAGCACCATTAAGCCCAACATATTTATACCAAAGCGCTGTTGTTCCCGCTTCAATCGCCGCTCTTGCCATTACTGATGATGGCAATACAGATTCTTTATACGCAGCATCTTGCTTATCAAACAAGTCTGTACATGGCATAGACACCACTCGCACCTTAATACCTTCGGCTGATAATTGCTCTGCTGCTGCCGTTGCCAATTCTACTTCTGAGCCTGTGCCCATTAAGATGATTTGCGGCTCACCGTCACAATCTTTCAGCACATAAGCACCTTTTGAAATATCAGCCACTTGTTCTGCAGAACGGTCTTGGTGTTGTACATTTTGACGCGTAAAAATAAGCGCAGACGGCGTATCTTCACTTTCAACCGCACACTTCCATGCAACTGCAGACTCGACTGCATCACATGGGCGCCATACATCTAAATTAGGAATTAAACGCAAGCTTGAAACATGTTCAACCGATTGATGCGTTGGGCCATCTTCGCCTAAGCCAATAGAATCGTGCGTGAAGACAAAGATATTCTTTAGCTTCATCAACGCTGCCATACGAATGGCGTTTCTAGAATAATCTGAGAACGTTAAAAAAGTTGCGCCGTAAGGAATAAAACCGCCGTGTAATGCGATACCGTTTTGAATGGCACTCATACCAAACTCACGCACACCGTAGTGTAAATAGTTGCCATTAGCATTGCTGCCATCAACATCAGTACAACCCGTCCATTCCGTTAAGTTAGAACCGGTTAAATCGGCCGAGCCGCCAAGAAATTCTGGAAGTAGCGGACCAAACGCATTCAGTGTGTTTAGTGATGCTTTACGAGATGCAATGGTATCGCCAGCTTGTTGAACAGCGTCGATAAACGCAGTTGATTTTTCGTCCCAATCTTCAGCCAAGTCGCCCGATAACCGGCGCAACAATTCATCTGCTAACTCTGGGTGTTCAGCCACATACGTTTCTAACAAGTCATCCCATTTACTTTCGGCCTGCTCGCCTTTATCGTTGCCATCCCATGCGTCTTTAAACTCAGCGGGGATTTCAAACGCAGGAGCCGTCCAACCCAAAACTTTTCGTGTTGCTGCTATTTCTTCTGCACCTAAAGGAGCGCCATGAACGTGGTGCGTACCTTCTTTATTCGGTGCGCCCGAACCAATCACTGTTTTACAACAGATTAGCGTGGGCTTATTGGTTTCTTTTTGTGCTTGCTCAATCGCCTGTTTAATCTCGCCGGCATTATGCCCATCCACGCCACTCACCACGTGCCAACCGTAGGCTTCAAAACGCGCAGGGGTGTCGTCAGTAAACCAACCTTCCACATTGCCATCAATTGAAATGCCATTATCATCCCAAAATGCAATCAACTTACCCAAGCCCAATGTGCCTGCATAAGAACACGCCTCGTGCGAAATACCTTCCATCAAGCAACCGTCGCCCATAAAGGTGTAGGTGTAGTGATTGATAACGTCGAAATTAGGCTTGTTAAATTGCGCCGCCAATACTTTTTCAGCCAACGCCATGCCCACCGCATTGGTAATACCTTGGCCTAATGGGCCGGTGGTTGTTTCAACACCCGGTGCATAACCGTATTCAGGGTGGCCCGGTGTTTTTGAATGCAATTGACGGAAGTTGCGTAACTCTTCCATCGGCAAATCGTAGCCTGAGAGGTGCAATAAAGAATACAGCAACATCGAACCGTGACCATTCGATAAAATAAAGCGATCGCGATTCACCCAATGTGGGTTCGCCGGATTATGCGATAAAAAATCATTCCATAACACTTCAGCAATATCTGCCATACCCATTGGCGCACCCGGATGGCCTGAATTAGCTTGTTGAACAGCATCCATACTAAGGACACGAATGGCGTTAGCCAGTGTTTGGCGAGAAGGTGATTGGCTCATGATTCTATAGGTTTTTTAAGTGTAATAACCAGTGCTAAACGCACTGATTTTGAAACCGTGAATTTTACACTGAACCGCTAAGAAGATACACCGTTAGTCTGTTTTGGCCACATCGCTGATGGCTTTTCCTGCATCCGCTAACGCTTTTTCTTTCTCTTCTTGTTCTTCCCATAAATCAAGTGCGTTGAAATAGGTGTCCCAAACACAAGGACAGCAACCACCGCCGCCACAACAATCGTCATTTTCGGGGCGGATGGGTTTAGGGAGCTTTTTGGTCATATTGCGATTTTACTTACAGCCTTAGATTTCTAAATCTAAATGTATACTATCAAGGTTTGGCTATTATTGCCGATACAACTTAATAGCGTTTAACACAGAGAATGACATGAACATATTTAACAAATTGAGCATAGGCAAAAAAATTCATATCCCTATGATTCTGGTTCTCTTGATGGGCCTTAGCATGTTAATCGTCAACTCATTAATCAGCATTAGTGAAATTGAAGAAAATATTTATCTGGCTGAAAAAGATAAGTTAGCCGCCTATTTTGAAGATAAATACCAAGCAAAAATTGATATCGCTAAGTTAAACGTTATTGGCTTATCTCACAATCGGTCCATTGTTATTGCTCTAAAAGAAAACGATCGCGGCCCTGCCATTGAGCAACTCCAAGCCATTATTAAAGACTACAAAGACAACACGACCTTTCAAAATATTAAACTTCATGTACACGACAAAGACGTTCATAGCTTTGTACGCGAATGGAAGTTAAGCAAATTTGGCGATGACCTAAATTCCTTTCGTCATACCATCACGACTGTCAAACAAACCAAAAAACCTCTTGTTGCTATTGAGATTGGGCGAGTTGGTCTTGTATTAAGGGGCTTGGCACCCATCATTAGTGATGGCGAGTACCTGGGCAGTATCGAATTTATGCAAGGTCTGAACTCCATCATAAGCGAAGCTAGTGCTCGCCAAGTTGAAGGCTTTATAGTGATGGACTCTAATTACCTTAGCACAGCAAAATACTTAGCAACCGCACCCAGGCTTAACCAAAAATTTGTATTAGCGTCAGATCGAAATGCACTCAACCAAATGTTGTTTGATGACCTAAAAAGCTCAGATATAACTCAGGCTGGCAAGAGCAGTCAGTACTTTTATGCCAGCATTCCCATTAAAGGCTTCAATGAAAAAGTCGTGGGTTATGCCATCATTGCCAAAAAGTTAACGCTGGTTGAAGCCGTCATTGACGCAGCAAAGTCAGCCCTGACAATGCAATTGATTTTAATGATTATTGTGGATTTGTGCGTATTGATAATTTTAACAATCGTTGTTCGTAAGTACGTTGTTAGACCCATTAAATACATTGCGGATGAGCTTAACCGTGAGGACCGTATTTTAAATAAGCACTTTGAACTGGACACCGATGATGAGCTGTCTGTTATAGCTGACAGTTTTAACCAATTTATAAACAAAATTAAAATCGTGGTGGCCAAAACAAAAAGTAACAACGAAAGCATCCAGCAAATTCTCAGAGAATATTCCCTTATTTCGACAGAAGCCATTGATGATTCTAAAAGAATGAGCAGCGACTTAGCTAATTCAAGCGAGAGAAATAATAAAATTGCTCATTCAACAAACGAAGCAATCGATTCAACCAAGGTTGTACTTGGCAATATCAGAGAGTCTAACGAACTGATGCATGAAGCTAATTTATCCATGGACAGACTAAAACAAAATGTTGAGAGTAATGTGTCAATGGAAACTGAAGTTTCCAATAAATTACTTAAGTTATCGGATGAAATAACAGAAATAAACAGCGTACTAGACGTTATCACCAGCATTGCCTCTCAAACTAATTTATTAGCGTTAAATGCAGCCATTGAGGCAGCGAGAGCTGGCGACCAAGGCCGAGGATTTGCTGTGGTAGCCGATGAAGTTAGGCAATTAGCAATACGCACCACAAAATCACTGGATGAAGCGAACAGTACCGTCAGCCTGGTTATCAACAATATCAACGATATCAACGATATTAATAACAATATGCAAGCAGGCGTAGCTGAATTAGCAGGTTTGATTGACACATCGAATAGCGTTTCTGATCAAATAAAGAACAACACTGAAATACTAAATACAACGACCGGAAACTTCTCGCAGGACATGGAAGGCCTCGATTTAGTAGGTGGCATCATAACTGACATCAATAAAGACTTAAATTCGTCCCTGGAATTTAGCAAGCGCAATGTCGAAGCTATTGAGAAAATGGAACATAAATACAGTCAAACAGTTAACACCATTAGACAGCTGGAAAAATTATTGGACGAATTCTAAACGATTTGCCGTAACATCGCCTGCTTAGAGCTGTTACGGTGACGTAAGTCCATAACGTGACCCTATAACCACTTAATAGAGCAACCCATACTAGCCACCTGTTCTTCGGGCCCTTTTCCCGTCGTTGCGACTAGCTTCATCGCCTCAAGTAAATCACGCTTCATATCATCAGGGCCAACCGTCATACCGCTCTTATCTAAACGGCCACGGTATTGCAATTCCATTTTGGCGTTATAGCCAAAAAAGTCTGGGGTGCAAATTGCGCCGTAGGCTTTAGCCACTTGCTGCGTTATATCGATTAAGTAGGGAAAGTTATAGCCTTTTTCTTTAGCGACAAGCCGCATATTCTCGAACGAATCTTCGGGGTAATCATTTGGGTCATTCGACATAATGGCCACAACGCCTATGCCGTATTTTTGCAGTTCGGCTGTATCGTCTACTAGACGTTGTTGAATGGCTTTTACAAACGGACAATGGTTACAAATAAACATGACCAGCAGGCCATTTTCACCCACACAGTCATCGCGCGTCCATTGTTTACCGTCTACACCTTGCAGCTTAAAATCTGGCGTGGCTAATCCAACATCACAAATGGGTGTGTGCATTAGCGTCATAAAAAACTAGTCCAATGCACCGAATAAAAACAAGCCCCCCAAACCGCCCAATGCCCAAGTAGCAACGGGGGCATCACCCAACATCAGTGGTGAGAAACCATCTAAGCCTAAAATAATGGCCGCTGAAATAAGCATGCTACCACCACACATCGCTAGGATGGTTTTCCGATGGTTTTTCGCCATTTGCTGCTTAATTTCTTCTAACTGCTGAGACTTCCATTTTATTTCCAGTTCGCCTTTCGCCGCATCGCTCAGCACCTTGTAGGCCATTTCTGGTAGTTCTGGCAGCTTCTCGGCTATGATGGGCAAGTGTTCTTTAAGCTTATTAAACGTCGCTTTGGGCCCCATGCGGTTTTTGTACCACTCTTCTAGGTACGGCTTGGCTGTTTGCCATAAGTCTAAATCCGGGTACAGCTGGCGGCCTAGGCCTTCGATATTTAATAATGTTTTTTGCAGTAGTACCAACTGCGGCTGAACTTCCATATCAAATCGGCGCGCAGTTTGAAATAAACGCATTAATAAATGACCGTAGGAGATTTCTTTTAACGGTTTTTCAAAAATCGGTTCGCACACAGCGCGAATCGCGCTTTCAAATTCATCGACCCTTGTATGCTTAGGCACCCAGCCTGACTCAATGTGTAATTGCGCAACGCGGAAATAATCTCGTTGGAAAAACGCAAGGAAATTTTCTGCAAGGTAACGCTGATCCGCCAGCGTGACGCTGCCCATGATGCCGAAATCAACGGCTAAAAATTGCGCGTCGTCGGAGGCAAAAATATTACCCGGGTGCATATCGGCATGAAAGAAGTTATCGCGGAACACTTGGGCGAAGAAAATCTCCACACCGCGCTCGGCAAGCAACTTCATGTCGATACCCTTGGCTTTTAATTCGTCAATTCTGCCAATCGGCGTGCCGTAAATACGCTCCATCACCATGACGTTTTGACGCGTGTAATCCCAATAAATATCGGGCACGTAAAGCTGTTCTGAGCCTTCAAAGTTACGGCGCAATTGCGATGCGTTGGCCGCTTCACGTACTAAATCTAACTCGTCATGAATAGTGTGATCGAATTCTTGCACCACTTCGATAGGCTTGAGTCGCTTTGCTTCACCCCAGTACTTGGTGGCTAATTCTGCCAAGGCGTATAACAGCGCCACATCGGCATCGATGGTTTTCTCGATACCTGGGCGTAACACTTTAACGACGACATCCTCACCCGTTAACAAGGTGGCTGTGTGCACTTGTGCAACTGAGGCTGACGCTAACGGGCTTTCTGAAAATTCAGAGAACACCTTTTCAATGGGTTGTTCCAACGATTTTTCGATAATATCGCGCGCTAACTTATCGGCAAACGGCGGCACATTATCTTGTAAAAGCGTTAATTCCTTACCAATATCAGGCGGCAATAAGTCTTGTCGAGTTGACAATATTTGGCCAAATTTAACAAAAATTGGGCCTAAATCTTCCAACGCCTTACGAATGCGTTCCCCGCGCGGGCCTTTTCGCCGACCCATCAAATAGCTTGGCGACAAATAGGTTAGAAAACGCAGCGGCCTAAATAAGTGCAGGTTAAACACATACTCGTCTAAGCCATAACGTAATAACACGCGCTGTATTCGAATCAATCTTAACGCTGTTTTTAGCTTAATCACGTGACGTCCTTTTTAGGCTCGTTGGCCGTTTGTTGTTGAGCGATAAGCCGCTGTACTTTTGCGTCTAGCCTGTCGGTTGATAAGCGAAGTTCATCGATGCCCTTTTTAAAGCGCTCCACTTCAAATTTAGAGGGCAACATGTTTTGCTCTTCACGAAAATATTCGGACACATTCAATGCATTCGTCTTGGTTGTTTCCTGCATCCAAGCGGAGAAATCACTAACGAACTCACCCAGCTGATTAGCGACCACATCACCGGTGAGCTTAGATAACGGCTCTTCCCAGTCCACTTCAATATTTTTTAAGAACGTTTGAAACTGCGTGCCCAACTCCATGTCGCCTTCTATGCTGACGTCACCTGCAAACAAACTAGAGGTTGACGATTCTTGCAACCCCATCATCCCCAACGACAACGGTGAGCCGGTTATGGTGGTGTCGGCGGGGGCTGACAGTTCATCACAAATATCCAAACCATCCCGCGTGATGATTAAAAACAATTCCACATCCAGCGGTGCAAAGTTTAATGCCACCACTTTGCCCTGCATTTTCGCCAGTTGTTTAGGCGCTTCGGGGTCGTAATCCAAATAGCGGTTAATGGCTATTTGTAGCGGCTTTATAAAGGGCGTGAGTAATGACATTTGATTTACAGCTTATAGCCTGTATGGACAGCCACTATGCCGCCAGTCAAATTATTCACTTGGCAACGTTCAAAGCCAGCGTCTTCCATCATGCCTTTCAACGTGGCTTGATCTGGGTGCATACGGATGGACTCAGCGAGGTATTTATAGCTCTCACCGTCTTTGGCAATCAGCTCGCCAATTTTTGGCAATAATTTGAAAGAATAAATGTCGTATATTTTATCTAAAATCGGGTTGGTGGGTTTTGAAAACTCAAGTATCAACAAGCGGCCACCGGGCTTTAGCACGTCGTACATTGAGCGTAGAGCGGCATCTTTATCGGTCACATTCCTTAAACCAAAGCCAATACACACACGATCAAACTGATTGGATGAATACGGCAAGCATTCTGCATTCGCAAGATTATAGGTGATATTTTTTGCAAGCCCCTTATCAATCATACGGTCACGGCCAACGCGCAACATCGCTTCATTAATATCAGCCAACACGACTTTGCCATTTTTACCGACACGCTTAGCAAATAATGCCGCTAAATCGCCCGTTCCACCGGCTAAATCCAGCACCACGTGACCCGGTTTTACATTCGCAATTTCAACCGTGAAGCGTTTCCACAAACGGTGCACACCCATCGACATTAAGTCGTTCATCACATCGTATGAAGGCGCAACCGAATCAAACACTTCGCGAACTTTGCCAACTTTTTCATCAACGGGAATATCTTTAAAACCAAAATGCGTTGTTGCTTTATCTACCATATCAACCTTCTTACTTTATATTTACGGCGTTGCTTAATTAAGCGTGCGCTGATGCCCCGCCTCTTCAAGCCGCGCTAAATAATGCTGCCAGTTTTCGTCCTTTTTTTCGGCCAGTTCAACCAAAAAATCCCAAGCGTATAAGCCTGTGTCGTGCCCATCGCTAAACACTAAGCGTACGGCGTAATTACCCACCGGTTCTATCGCTGTGATGTTGACGTTTTCTTTATTTAACTGCAGCACTTCTTGCCCTGGGCCATGCCCACGCACTTCTGCCGATGGCGAATGCACACGCAAATACTCACAACTCAGTTCAATGGTTTGACCGTCATCAAGGCTTAAGGATAAGACCCTGCTTTTTTGATCTAACGCTAAATCTGTTATGGCTGTCATGTTTTACCTACAAAATGTAACGTGATAAATCTTCATCAGACGCCAGTTCTGATAAATGCGCATCAACATACGCCGCATCAACCACTTCGTTTAACTGCGAACCGGCCGGTGCTTTAAAGGAAATTTCGTCCAGCAAACGTTCTAAAATGGTATGTAAGCGCCGCGCACCGATATTTTCTGTGCCTTCGTTCACTTGCCATGCCATGTCGGCAATACGGGCAACCCCGTCTTTAGTAAACGTTAAATTCACGTCTTCGGTTTTTAACAGCGCAATGTATTGTTCAGTTAATGAGGCGTCTGGCTCCGTTAAAATACGCACGAAGTCTGCTGCCACTAACGCATCCAACTCTACTCTAATGGGGAAACGTCCTTGAAGCTCTGGAATTAAATCTGACGGCTTAGAAACATGGAACGCGCCCGAAGCAATAAATAATATATGGTCAGTTTTAACCGGGCCGTATTTAGTCGTAACGGTCGTGCCTTCAACCAATGGCAATAAATCGCGTTGCACACCGTCTCGTGACACATCAGCGCCACCGCTGTCGCCACGTTTACACACTTTGTCCAATTCGTCTAAAAACACGATGCCTGTTTGCTCCAAGTTTTCTATCGCCTTGTGCTTAAGTTCTTCTTCATTAACTAATTTACCTGCCTCTTCTTCGGTTAAAGCGGCTAATGCATTCTTAATGGATAACTTGCGCTTTTTCTTTTTATCGCCCGACATGTTTTGGAACATGCCTTGCAATTGGTTGGTCATTTCTTCCATACCGGGGGGGGCCATAATTTCCACACCCACACTCGGCGCAGTCATTTCAAGCTCAATTTCTTTGTCGTCTAAATCTCCTTCACGCAATTTTTTACGAAACTTTTGGCGTGTCGTATCGCCCGATGTATCGTCAGAATCTGCACCTTCTGCTCGCGGCAACAAAATATCGAGGATTCTTTCTTCTGCTTCGTCTTCTGCTCTGCGTTTTACTTTTTGCATTTCTACATCGCGCGTCATTTTAACGGCGATATCAGCAAGATCGCGAACGATAGAGTCAACATCGCGACCAACATAACCCACTTCGGTGAATTTGGTCGCTTCAATTTTAATAAACGGCGCATTCGCCAAGGTTGCTAGGCGGCGCGCTATTTCCGTTTTACCCACACCGGTTGGGCCAATCATCAAAATATTTTTCGGCGTAATTTCGTCGCGTAAACTTTCAGCTACTTGCGAACGTCTCCAACGATTTCTTAAGGCAATGGCCACAGCTCGTTTTGCGGCGTCTTGTCCAACAATGTGCTTATCCAGCTCATGCACAATTTCTTTTGGTGTCATTTGGCTCATGCTACTTTTTTTCCTCTGCAACTAATTCTTCAATCGTGTGATTGTGATTGGTGTAAATACAAATATCACCGGCTATGTCCAGTGATTTTTTAACAATTTCACGCGCCGATAAATCAGTGTTTTCCAATAATGCACGAGCGGCTGATTGCGCAAATGGCCCACCTGAGCCAATGGCAATTAAATCCTGCTCTGGCTGAATCACGTCACCATTACCTGAAATAATCAGCGAGTCTTTACTATCCGCTATAGCGAGTAAGGCTTCTAATTTACGAAGCACGCGATCTGTTCGCCAATCTTTTGCCATTTCTACGGCTGCGCGCGTTAGGTTGCCATGATGCTTTTCCAACATGCCCTCGAAACGTTCAAATAAGGTAAACGCATCGGCTGTTGCGCCTGCAAAACCCGCAATCACATCGCCACCCGCTAAACGACGTACTTTTCTCGCGTTGCCTTTCATAATGGTGTTACCCAATGTTACTTGGCCATCGCCACCCACTACAACGCTATTGCCGCGTCGCACAGAAAGTATGGTTGTTCCTCTAAAATCCACTGTTATATCTCACGTTACTGTTGACCCTACATTTTACACAATATTGACGACTAAGCGTGCTTGCTTGTTTATCCGCGATTCAGGTTAGTTATGATATTCTTGTTCTTATGAATCACAGGGAGCGATAACCGTGGAAGAACTCAATCAAATATCACAAACTCTAGCGCTTACTATGGGCGCAGCATGGGGCAGCGGTATTAATTTATACGCAACATTATTAATGCTCGGCTATTTGGCACATACCGGC
Source organism: Cycloclasticus sp. (assembly GCA_039830885.1). Classification (GTDB taxonomy): domain Bacteria; phylum Pseudomonadota; class Gammaproteobacteria; order Methylococcales; family Cycloclasticaceae; genus Cycloclasticus. The sequence continues at coordinate 12,076 of JBDOOJ010000055.1, read as the reverse complement.
AGCATTGACCTCCCACCCGATTTAATGATTGTAGCCGACCCATTAGTGATGACCGCTGCTGGCTTGATGTACGCGGTTGAGTTTTTTGCCGATAAGGTGCCGGGCGTTGATACCGTTTGGGATACGCTACATACCTTTATTCGCATCCCCGCTGGCGCGATGTTGGCTGCTGGCGCGATGGGCGATATTGGCCCTGCCGCTGAAATTGCAGCGGCGTTGGTTGGCGGTAGTTTAGCGGGCATTACACATGCGACCAAAGCTGGCACCCGTGTACTGATAAATACTTCGCCAGAACCTTTCACTAACTGGACGGCCTCTATTATGGAAGACATTGCCGTGTTTGTTGGTGTTTGGGCCTCTATTCAACACCCTACGTTTTTCGTCGTCGGCATGGTGGTAATTATCATCTTTATGATTTGGGCGCTGCCTAAGTTATGGCGCGGCATTAAGCGCGTGTTTAAGTTTTTGGGTAAATTATTTGGTTGGTCTGATGACACGAGTGACTTTTCAAAACCGCTAGCAAGCGATAAATTGCCGGGGCCAGATTAAGGCTTCTTTCTCTGCTTTGCCCGTGGGTGTGCTTTATCGTACACCGATGCTAAATGCTGGAAATCCAAATGCGTATATACTTGCGTGGTACTGATATTACTGTGGCCCAAAAGCTCTTGAACCGCCCTTAAATCTTGGCTCGATTCCAACATATGGCTGGCAAACGAATGCCGTAACATATGCGGATATAAGCGCCCTTGTAGCCCATGTTTTTTTCGCCATCGTTCTAGCCGCAACTGAATATTCCGCGTGCTTAAACGAGCGCCTGTTTTGCCAACAAATAACGCCATTTCATCGGTTTTTATTTTTCCTGACCTGACTCCAAGCCATGTTTTAATCGCTTTAATCGCTTTACCACCTAACGGTAATAAACGAGATTTTTGGCCTTTACCGCTGACCACTAAAATGCTTTTAGCGCTTAAATCAACATCCATTAAATTAACATTTGCCAACTCGCTAACCCGCAATCCGGAGGAGTACAGCACTTCCCACATCGCAATATCACGCACTTCCAAATCGTCGCTTGGCTCTACGTCTAGTAACGCATTAACCTGATCAACATCTAAAACGTACGGCAAAGGTTTAGCTGCCTTTGGCGCACGAATCCCCGACGCAGGGTTATTGGGTAATTGTTTGATTTTTATTAAGTAATCAAAAAAGCTGCGGCACGCCGATAACTCGCGTTGCAAGCTTCTACTGCCTAAGCCTTTACGATGACGTTGCGCGATAAATTGGCGAACATAGTGACTATTCAACTCTGCCCAATCGGCCAAATTCTGTTCTTCACAGTATCTCGCTAACTGCGCCAAATCTCGCGCATAGGCTTTTAATGTATTAAGGGATAAACGACGCTCTACTTTCAGTACCTCTAAAAACTGCTGACTAACATCAACAGCATTCTGATTCACTGCTAACCTTTCTTGGTTTGCTGTAAAGAAGCTAGGCGTTTTGCAACAAGCTCGCCGAGATGCGCAATAAACAATGTACCCATCGTCGGGTGAAAACGGTCTGAATCTTTACTGCCTATTGCTAGTAAACCGTCTTGTTGATCTATTTTCAGGGGGATAAATGCCGCTGAATGAACATCTGACGCTTGCTCATTAAATAAGGCCTCTGCTTGAGCATGTGTTGGAAGCCCGAATTTTATTTTTTGCGAGTCCAAAATGCGTTTGAAGTGCTCTAGCTCTGCCCCATCTTTTGCCCACACAACATCACTGATTGGGCAATCGAGCGCATCAACACCGTCAATCAAACGAATTGCAAAGAAATCCGCACCGAAACATTCTCGTAGCATGTCATCTAGCGTTGCAAACACATCCTCAACACAACGTGCATCAATCAGCGCTGTTGTGAGTTGTTGCATGCGGCCAAACAACGCATCGTTTTCACGCGCAATGGCCAGCAAGCCTTCTAATTGCTTCTGCGATTTTTCATTTTTATCACGTAATAGTGCCAATTGACGCATCGTTAACGACACCACGCCACCGCGCTGTTCTTTAACCTGAGCCTCTTCAAGTAACTCTGGGTATTCGTTAAAAAAGTCGGGCGATGCAAGCAGATAATCTCGTACCTGTTCAGCCGTTATCTCCGGTTGTTTTTCTGAAACTTGTTGATCCGTCATAGCTCAATCATACCATCAAAAACAAACGTTGCAGGCCCCGTCATCATCACCGAATGCCCTTCGCCTTGCCAGTCAATTGTTAATTCACCACCCAGCAACGTGACGGTAACAGGCGTCTTCAATTCACCCTGTTGAATGCCCGTGACAACCGCCGCGCATGCGCCACTGCCACAGGCCAATGTTTCGCCTGCGCCGCGTTCAAACACGCGTAGTTTAATCGTTGAGTCATTCACTTTTTCACTAAAACCAATGTTTGCGCGTTCTGGAAAAATCTCGTGGCTTTCTAGCGCAGCACCGGTCGCCTGCACAGCTGCATGTTCAATATCATCTACTTGAATAACCGCGTGCGGGTTACCCATTGAAAGGGCCGAAAACTCAACACTTTCACCGCCCACATTTGCCGTATATGTCAGCTGTTGTTGGTCGCTTAACAAGGGAATGCTCGCGGGGGCAAAACGTGGCAGCCCCATATCCACTGTCACTTGCTGCCCATCGATATTTAATATGAGCTTACCAGACCTTGTTTCAACGCAAATAGACCGTTTGTCTGCGAGGCCTTTTTGAGTAACAAACAATGCGAAGCAACGCGCGCCGTTTCCACACTGCGATACTTCGCTGCCGTCGGCGTTATAAATAACGTAGCGGAAATCAGCATCGCCTTGCGCTGGTTTAACTAACAGTAATTGATCAAACCCCACACCAACGTGGCGATCTGCTAGCTGCTTAATTTGCTCGGTCGTTAATTCTACCGATTGGTTAATCGCATCGATAACGACAAAGTCGTTACCCAAGCCGTGCATTTTGCTGAAGTTAATTAACAACCGACTTCCTCGAAGTCATTGGGTAACATCGCCTCGTTTTGCCACAAGCTCTCAACACTTTGACGAGCGCCAATCAAATGTACTTGGTCGCCATCCACCATCACTTCTGCAACGCTTGGGCGCGAGTTGTAATTAGAGCTCATGGTAAAACCGTATGCACCCGATGAACGAATCGCTAATAGATCACCTTCTTTAATTGCAAGTTCACGGTCTTTGCCCAAAAAATCAGCCGTTTCACAGACTGGGCCAACAATATCGTAATGAGTGGCATCAGCGTCTGTCTCTGTGTTTACTGGAATAATGTTCTGCCAAGATTGGTACAGCGCTGGTCGCATTAAGTCGTTCATCGCCGCATCGACAATCGCGAAGGTTTTATCTTCGGTGGCTTTAATGTATTCAACTTTTGTGACCAAAATACCGGCATTACCGGCGATTGCACGCCCAGGTTCTAACAATATTTCATAGGGCAGGCCGGCTAATCTTTCAAACAAGGCGGCAACATATTCAGCGGGTGTAGGCGGTAGCTCGTCTTTATAGCAAATACCTAGCCCGCCGCCTAAGTCTAAATGTTGAATCTCAATGCCAACACCTTTTAATCTATCGAGGAGTCCTAGCACACGGTCCAACGCATCCACGAACGGCTTAACCTCTTCTAACTGCGAACCGATATGGCAATCCAAACCAACCACGTTTAAATGTTTCATGCCGTTTGCGCGCTGGTACTCTGCAAACGCCGTTTCAATGTCTAAGCCAAACTTATTTTCTTTTAACCCCGTTGAAATATAAGGGTGCGTTTTCGCATCCACATCGGGGTTTACGCGAATAGAAATATTGGCTACAAGGCCCAATTCTTCAGCAATGTCGTTAATGCGGTCAAGTTCTGCTGACACTTCAACATTAAAGCAGCGGATTCCCACATTCAACGCACGGCGAATTTCATCGCGGCGCTTACCGACACCCGAAAAAATAACTTTCCCAGGCTCACCGCCAGCTTTCAATACCCGCTCCAATTCACCAACCGAGACAATATCAAACCCGGAACCCAAACGAGCCAACACATTTAAAACGGCAATATTTGAATTGGCCTTAACTGAGTAGCAAATTAGATGCGGGTGATCACCCAACGCATCGTTAAACGCATGCCAATGACGCTCTAGCGTTGCTCTGGAATAAACATACGTTGGCGTTGAGAACTGCTCAACTATCGCTGCAATAGCAACATCTTCAGCATACAGCTGATTTTCGCGGTAGTGAAAATGATCCATTTACAATCCTAAATAATGCGCCACTTGCTCAGTGGGTAAATACAAATCACCTTTTTGCCCACAACCTGCTGATACCGCCAGTAAGCCCATAATAAGCATCACTTTTAATAAACGCGTCATCTTCGCATCCTTTTATTATTTCAATAAACTGCAGTATAAACGTTTGGCGTTTTTTGGCATACTCTAATCATTCTCAGCAACTTATAAAACAACCATGCAAACAACTCGACTTCCGTCCATTATTTCAAATCCCAACACCCCTGTCCGCTGCTCCGTTATATGGCTTCACGGCCTTGGCGCCAGTAGTAACGACTTTGCACCCCTGGTGCCTGAACTGGGCATACAAGATGAATTAGGCATCCGCTTTATTTTTCCTCAAGCGCCTAACATGCCCGTTTCCATCAACGGCGGCGCGGTCATGCCCGCTTGGTACGACATTAGTGTGATGGATTTAATGAAGCGCGCCGATGCAGATGGCATAATAAAATCTAGCGCCGTTATCAGCGATATGATCAACGATGAAATCGCGATGGGCATTGACCCGTCAAAAATTGTAATCGCAGGGTTTTCCCAAGGCGGCGTTATTGCCCTTGATGCCGGCATTCGCTTCCCCAGCCCATTAGCTGGCATCATGGCGTTATCTACCTACCTGCCCGTCCGCGACACGTTACAAAACGCAGAACAAAACGGCAACGCCGACACGTCAATTTTTTATGGTCACGGTGATTTCGACCCCGTTATCCCCATTGAACAAGCTGAATCTGCTAGAGCATTTCTTGAAGAGAGTGGCTACACCGTTGAATGGCACTCCTACCCCATGGAACATTCAGTCAGCCCAAAGGAAATCACCCACATTAAGGCTTGGCTAATCTCGGTTCTCTCTTAACATGAAACCTAAAACATGAACTTAAGAGACCTAAAATACATCGTTGCTGTTGCTGAATTAAAAAGCTTTGTTAAGGCAGCAGAACGGTGTTTTGTTAGCCAACCCACGCTAAGTATGCAGATTAAAAAGCTAGAAGGAACGCTGGGCGTCAAAATTTTTGAGCGAAACAATAAGCGCGTCCTTATTACAGAGGTTGGTAAAAGCATTATTAGCAAAGCTAAATCCATTCTGCACGATGTGAAAGACATTGAAGAGCTGGCCCACAACGCACAGCAACCCTTTGCCGGCAACTTTAGACTGGGTGCTTTTCCCACCCTTGCTGCTTATATCTTGCCTGATTTGGTGCCCTTAATTAAGGACAAATTACCCGACCTTCGCTTGATACTAATAGAAGAAAAAACCGACACGCTGATTCGACAATTAAAAGACGGCGAAATTGATGCCGTCTTATTAGCCGCCCCCGTTAAAGATGATTTTTTAGCCTCCACTGTTTTATTTGATGATGCGTTTAAACTAGCGGTTTCATCGCAGCATCGACTATCCAACAAAACGACGGTTACACCCGCCGACATCATTAATGAGCCGTTGTTACTGTTGGATGAAGGACATTGCTTGCGCGATCAGGCGCTACAGTTTTGCCAGCTTAATGGCGCAAAGGAAGAACAAAACGTTCGCGCTACCAGCTTGGAAACTTTGCGACAAATGGTACGCGCCAATACCGGCATCACTTTTATGCCAAACTTAGCGATTCGAGATAATGATAGCGATGGCAACATCCAATACATTCCGTTTGAAAACCCACAACCAAAAAGAACCATTCGCTTGGTTTGGCGAAAAACCAACCCCAAAATACAATTGATGAACCTGCTCACCGAACTACTACAAAATTTCTACGTTGACAAATAGACAGCATAAATAGATAAAATCTATTGTCATAATAAAATCATTCGATTTTACTTAATGCATAGCCAACCCTAAACTATATCCAGTTAACGCGAACCTTCGCAATTTTAATCTTTAATGGAGACACATCAAATGACAAACACCGTACCTAATATTACTTTCAAAACCCGCGTAAGAGACGAGAGCATTGGCGGCGACAACCCATTTCGCTGGCAAGATGTTAGTTCAAACGATATTTTTAGCGACAAAAAAGTAGTGGTTTTTGCGTTACCAGGCGCATTCACACCCACGTGTTCAAGCACTCACTTACCGGGCTACGATGCTAAATACCAAGAATTGAAAGACCTTGGTGTTGATGAAGTGTATTGCTTAAGCGTGAATGACGCATTCACTATGTTTCAATGGGGCAAAAACCTCGACGTTAAAAATGTACAACTACTACCTGACGGTAACGGTGAATTTAGCCGCTTAATGGGCATGTTAGTTAAAAAAGACAACCTAGGTTTTGGCGATCGTTCATGGCGCTACTCTATGTTGGTTGAAGATCAGCAAATTACCGCTTTATTCAGCGAGCCTGGAAAAATGGACAACTGCCCAGACGACCCATTTACTTGCAGCGACGTAGACACGATGCTTCAGCATTTAAAGCTGAATTAAGCGGAAATGATTTGCTTTCCGCTTCAATGAAACTTATGCCCTTTGGGTATAAAAGCAGCATAAAAAAATAATCGATGCAAAAAACTCTATGCAAAATTGCATAGAGTTTTTTATTTTTGACTGCATATATTCTTAATTTAAACGTTCAACTTATCTTCAATACGCTGCTTGTAATGTAAATAGTGAATGGTTTGTAACTGCCCATGATTCTCCACCCCCAACTCTTCGTGTGGCACGTCAATATCAGTGATATAAACTGGATAATCCTCGACCCCTTTCCGTTCTTGACGAATATAGCGTGATGCTTCGCTATAAAGATTATTTCCAAAATCTAAACTCGAGAACGTTTGCGTATTACAATAAATATGCGACTCCTTCGTTTGCCTATCGGATGCCACTCGAACGTCCATTCCTCGATTGAATACCATATCAGGCACTTGTATCGCCTTTAACGCCCAATGCTGACGAATTTTCTCAACTCGATAACATTCAATTTCTAAATCAAACGTCATATCGTCTTTTTCGTATGCGGCCAAACGACGGCGATGCATGATGCTTTCAAGCAAGGCTTTATAAGATTGCAATAACGACAATTCATTAACGAAATCTTGCTCTTTAAAAAACAGCGAACCCTTTTCATCCAAAATATAAACTTGCGCCTTATCATCATTCAATTGCGCATAATATATTTGAATCCGTCCCGCTTTATGGTGACCACAAATAACCGGCAACAACCTTTTTTGCTCAATCAAACCATCAAATTTTATCGGGCTGTATATGGGTTGCGGCTTAGATAGCTCTACTAAGAGTTTTTTCTCGCTCACAGCAATCGCTGTCATTTTCCGGCCATTAACCTGCATAAGGTAAAATGAACGCGCAGACTGTATCACTAATCGCGGCGATACTTTCTGACTATAACGTTTAAAAACACTCGCTATTTGTTTGAATAACTCATGTATTCTTTTTGACACACTCATCGCTCTGGGCGAATTATAACTACTGCACACCAAGACAGGTAATGCCTGCTTTACGCCTAACGTTTTGTGGTCGAAGATTTCACATAAACAGCTCATTAAGCCGTCCATCGCCTCATATTTTCCAACGACTATTTCATTCCATGAATTACGGAACATCATATCGACACTGAGAATAAGGTTGCGGCGTTGTGAGCCAAAGCTCAGCGCATCAGAGCGCGCGCTGGTCAAATTTATGCCTTTTTCCGTGTAGTCATTCATCGAATCAACACCCGAATTGATGACTAACATTACATTCGTAACCACCGGCTTAAACCGGTACGCATTAAGGTCCGCCGGCTTTTTAGGCAGGGTATTAAAAAATACGGATACGCTACGTAATGTTTGTGACACTTCGCGTGAATTGATTTGGCTCTCGCCAGGGTCCAACGCTATTTTAGTTTTCTCTCCAAGCACGCCGTAATCAACACACCACGCTAACAAGCCAATTAAACCGTGTGCCTGACGGATAAATTGTTCATTGTTATTTATATCTAACCGGTTGAGCACCCAACTAACCTGCCTGTCTTGCACCTTTTGCTGTTTTAAAATGACTTTTCTTTCTTGACGTATCCGCGTGTTTTTTATCGTCGAACGCTCGAGCTTACTTGGCCGTTTCTCGAATGCTGCATTCAACTTTCTACCCAACAGCGTGAGCTCTTCACTGTCTCTTTTCGACTTGTCTATGCGTTCTTTTGCAAAGCGCATTAACAAACGATAACTGTGTGTTAACTCATTGGTTAATCGCTCCTTTTCTTGTTGAACTTGCGAAATATCCCATTCATTATGCTCCAACGCATTTTCAAGGTATTCAGGTAACGGCGCCCACTTTTCGAGCATATCCATAAAGACGTCTTGCCGCCAACCTTGTTTCGACACGCTCCTCGTGTGTTCGTTTAATTTACTGTAAAAACAGTAGCGCATTAAGTCTAATCGCTCAGGCTCGTTTCTTTTTATGAAGTAGGCTTCTAGCACGTCGTACAAAATCAAGTACGCATCCAATTTATTGACGTCAGACTCACCGGCATAAACACGTTGCTTCATCAATAATGCCGACCAATGAGAATTAGGGTATTGGTCGACGTATGACTCCATTAACATCAACTTCAAAAGCGATTTATAGGGCGAGTCGATGGCTTTATACAAATGCCAAAATGACGCGCCTAAAAACTCTTCAGCAGGAACATTTTCTAGCCCCCCCAAAATCGATTACATCATGTTGATTAATGAAACGTTGCTTCAATAAATTGTCGACAAATGCCTGGTAATTCCCTTCCTCTTCTGGCGGCACCAACCACCACACTTGGTAACGACCTGCGACATACAAAGCCGTTCGATAAAACTCTTCAAGTAATAAATGGTGTTGCGTACTGCCGCTACTTTCAGAAGACAACGGCGTCGCAGCACCGTGTTTAAAACTTTCCGCATTCATCAAGAAAAAATGCACTTCTAAGCCCAGGCTCTCCGCCCACTTTTCAATATCACTGGCTTTTTCTTGTAACAGGGCCAACTCATCGGCAGAAAGATTAGCGGCATGGCATAACCATCAATCCATGTCACTGCCTTTAACATAAGCAATGCTCCCCACACTGCCCATCAAGAAAATCGACTCAATCGCAAAAGAACGTTTTGCCCGTTTGCTATAAACAAACCCCTTGCCTAGCTTTTTCGCTTTGTCTATTACTAATTTACCCGGCGCATAATCCGCTATCCCTGCGGGTGCTTTACTTGACACATAACCCGGCAAAACTGGATGATTAACGTGAAACAGCAGAGGCAAAAGTTCTAGAAATATTGTTTGTCGCGGGGTTACTGCATCCAACGCCCTTCGCATTTTTAACTTATGGAGGTTTAAAAAACGCTGTTTAACAAGCCTTAAATCTTTTTTGCTGATATCACCATCAGAACTGACTAACTTGATATTTGGCAAACTGCGTGACACTGCGTGACTGAGCAGGTTTTATCGTTGAATTAACCATTCGCTAGATCATCATTGTTAAATCAACATCCTGTCGAATATTTTGTAGCATTTTTTTGGTGGTATCGCCTTTTGACCATTCCGTTAAACCAACTGAGAAGGAAAGGGGACGACCATCGCCTTTAGCGAAAAGTGCCAAATGGGGCTCTTCATTAAACTTCCTTAATAAAGAAGCTGCCGCGTCATAATTCGTTTCTGGCAGAATGACTAAGAACGTGGTCTTATCAGACATGCCAATTTGGTCCGCCCAACGCAATTGATCCTTTAGAAAAAGCGCTATTCGTTGGATGCAACGCGAGAATAAATGCGTATCCATACCGTCGGGGAATGAGTAACTAATTCTCAATAAAGACAAGGCATTATCATAACGCCGGCTGCGACTTATGTGCCCATCGAGTAATTGCATAATGACATCCGTATGCATCATGCCTGTGACGGGATCGGTAGGATTTAGATCCGTTAAATCATGCTGTAAACGCCGGCATTCGTTACCAATGATAACCAAATCGCTACAGTCGTGAAAAAAATAAATATCGTGCACGGGTGTTTTGATGTGTTCGCGTCGTAACCACGTTTCTTTACCTTTTTTAGTGGCAACAAGGAATGGGTTGTCCGTGCCTAACAATAGGCTCGATAAGCGGTCATTTTTTGAAATAACACTGCCCGCTACATTGCTTTCTTTCAACTCAAGCAGCGACAATAAGTAAGGGTTTAGCCATTGGATTTTCTGATTATCCAATATCAACGCGCCAAAGTCAGCGACTTCTAGCGCTTGTTGTCCCCAGCCCCCTGATAACGAATCAAACATTCTTTAGCAATACATTAATTATAAACGTACTCTAAGTATTGCCTATTTTTTGAATAATGTTGAGTTTTTATACCCAAAAACCCCAAATTTTGTAGCGTTAGCTTTTTTCTGCCAAAAACTTTTTAGCTTCCGAAACAGCGAAGCGAACTTGATTTGGCGCGGTACCACCAATATGGTCACGTGCTGACACTGAACCTTCTAAGGTTAACACCTCGAATACATCCTCGGTAATGTCGCCTGAGAAGCTTTGCAATTCTTCTAACGACAACTCAGATAAGTCGCGATCTGTTTCTGTACCCAAACGAACCGCTAGGCCAACCACTTCGTGCGCATCCCTAAAGGGAATGCCTTTACCAACGAGGTAGTCTGCTAAATCCGTCGCCGTTGAAAAACCTTGTTTAGCGGCTTTTAACATCGATTCTTTCACTGGCTCAATATTCGGCACCATGTCAGCAAACGCACGTAAGCAACCGAGCACGGTATCTACGGTATCAAATAATGGTTCTTTGTCTTCTTGATTGTCTTTGTTATACGCCAAAGGCTGCGATTTCATCAGCGTTAATAACGCCACCAAGTTACCATTAACACGGCCCGTTTTACCGCGCACCAATTCAGGCACATCTGGGTTTTTCTTTTGCGGCATGATGGATGAGCCTGTACAGAACGCATCAGGCAAATGAATGAAGTTAAATTGCGCGCTGGTCCACAAAACAATTTCTTCTGAGAAACGTGATAGGTGGATCATTAACAACGCCGAGGCGGCGCAAAACTCAATCGCGAAATCTCGATCACTCACACCGTCCAACGAGTTCGCACAAGGGCGAGAAAAACCCAATAATTTAGCCGTCATCAACCGGTCAATAGGGTAACTTGTACCCGCTAAAGCAGCTGAGCCTAACGGCATCACATTAACCCGCTTTGCACAATCGGCAAACCGTTCAGAATCACGTTTCAGCATTTCAAACCACGCCAATAGATGATGTCCGAAAGTCACCGGTTGCGCTACTTGCAAGTGCGTAAAGCCAGGCATGATGGTATCTGCATTATCAGCCGCCAAACCCACAAGACCGGCTTGTAAACGTGCCAATTCAGACTGAATCAACACCAATTGATCGCGCATAAATAAGCGAATATCGGTAGCGACTTGATCATTACGCGAACGGCCTGTGTGCAACTTTTTACCGGCTACGCCAATGCGTTCTGTCAACGCTGCTTCAATGTTCATGTGAACATCTTCCAGCGCGATTGACCATTCAAACTCACCCGCTTCAATGCTATCAAGAATGTCGCCCAAACCATCGATAATTTGCGTGCATTCCTGCTCGGTTAATACCCCCACATGCGTTAACATTTTGGCATGGGCAATAGAGCCTTCAATATCGTAAGGTGCAAGGCGTTGATCGAACTCTACGGAAGCGGTAAACGCCTGTACAAAAGCGTCTGTACTCTGCGTGAAACGACCACCCCAAAGCTTATTTTGTTTATCTTGTGACATGATTTACGGAGAAAAGTGAATTTTCGCTTAGTATATCACTTAAGATTAGCTTAATTTACGGCAATAAGAAACGAATGGGC
>JBDOOJ010000047.1:0-7200 GCA_039830885.1 Cycloclasticus sp. | reverse complement strand
CAGGTGCTCCTTCAACGAATCAATTCGATCATTGCCCCAGAAAATCTGATCTTCAATGGTAAATGTTGGCACGCCAATAACCCCTTTAGTTTGAGCTTCTTGCCAATTTTTTTCGAGTCGGGTAAAAAAGTCTTTATTGTTAGTCGCTTTTTCAATCTTAGCTTGGGGCAAACCAATTTCTTCAGCCACTTCTTGAATAACATCTAAGTCACCGATATTGTGACCCTCAGCCCACTCTTTTCTCATGACCTCTATAACATAAGATTTTAACAGACCTTCTTGCTCAGCAACAAAAGAGATAGCTCCCGCCAACGTTGGATCGGTCTCAGCAGGGGGAGGCGAAAAAGGTATACCCATTTTCGCGCAGCTGCGCGCTACATCCTGCCGCACCAAATGTATTTTCATTTTGACTCTATCAGGGGACGACCGCCCTCCCCATCCGCCAAACGGTTTCCATAGTAAATTGACGTTATATTCATCAAAAACAGAAAACATATTTTTTGACGCCAAATAACAATATGGGCTTCTAAAATTAAAAAACACATCTACATCATATTTGTTCTCTTTCATAATATAGCCTCCTGTTTTTAATCCTATGGTCTATCATATCTTACTCGTCTAAACAACGTTAAAAATACCCGTTAACTCAAACCTATTAGAAACGTTTTACTACAAGAAACACGCCTACCGCCATACAAATAAGCCCTGCTATTCGTTGCAGAGTAATGGGGTAACTAAGCGCGCCCATTAAACCAAAATGATCAATGACCGACATTGAAATCAGTTGGCCTAATAATACAAAACTAACAGCATTACCAATGCCAAACTTTGGACCAACCCAGGTAATACTTAAGGTATAAAACAGAATGAAAAGCCCGCCAAAATAATATTGAATAGGAATGGGTGTTTTTGGTAATGATTTAGGCACACCTTCCACAAAGAATATGAACGCTAAGGAAAGAACAAAACCCACGACAAACAAAACAACAGCGGCCAATGCGGGGCTTTGTAAGCGAGTCCCAAGCCCACCACTTAAGGCGCCCATAATAGGAATCCCAATACCAGCAATGAGCATGATAAGCGCGTACAAAAAAATCTGATTAATGTTTTGCATCACTCATCCTTTATCAGGTCACCTAAGAACACAACTACTTTATAAAAATAATGACTCGATTCATCGATCTAAAACTGTCGTGCTGATAATGTAAAAGGAGAAGTAAAACTTCTCCTTTTACATTTACCTCGGTAATAACCCCTTAGCTTTCTTCGTTATCAACCGGGCTTTCTGCAACCAATTCATTCACAAGGTTCGCAAAATCGTTTAATTTTTTTTGCACCAAGTCATATGTCTTATCAATATTAGATGCTATATCGCCGTCTAAAACACGTAACCCGTCTAGTATCTCCCTAGCTTCGGCAAAACCTTTTTCGATACCGCCCCTAATAACCTCAGTGAAAGCAGCTCGGGCAGCGTCTACATCATCAGAAAACTCTGGATGAGCGTTTTGATATTGTGAGAGAAAGGCCGTGCTTAAAGACACAATTCGGTCGGCAGTCGCGCCTGGACTAACGTCTACGCCGGAGTCGTATGCGTTTTGTATTGCGTTTTCGCCTAACGTGGCGCTTAACGCTTCATTGATACCTTCAAGCGCAGTTTTTAAAATCAACGCTTGGGGTGAGCCGGCCGCACTGATGCTGATAGTAGATTCGAGAATCGCAGCATTGAGTTGTTTTTTCGCAGTATTTCTCTGGTGCGCAAGTGCTGAGACTTCAGGACCTATTGGCCCGTCTTCTTTTTTGGTTTCGCTTTTGGCTAAGCCTCTAACTTCCTGATTAAACGACGTCTGCGTTGCTTGTATTGAAATAGGCATAATAGCTCCTAAAAACATAAAATTCGTACTTAACGCTAGAGCTATCGGCCTTTGTTACTAAAACTTTAGCTTTTTTTGAAAAAACCACTTTTTTCATCTTCACAGCCGTCTCGATGCTATCTAAAAACGATAAATCGTTTCAATAAGATGGTAGCCAAACTTTGTTTTTATTGGTCCATGCACGGTTAAAACAGCCTTTTTAAACACCACATTATCGAATGCCTTTAGCATTTTACCGGGCGAGAATTCGCCCAGATCCCCGCCTCGTTTTGCCGAATTACATTGCGAATGCTTCTTAGCTAATTTGGCAAAATCCGCACCCTTCGCTAATTGTTGCTTGATATTTTCGGCCTGCTCTTTAGTTTTAACCAATATATGCCGAGCACATGCTTTTGCCATTTGCTTATTTGCCTTGTTCTAAATCGCCTTGAACCATTTTTCGCTCCATTAATTGGTTTGCCAAAATAGCTAATAAACAATACGTAGCGAAATAATAAAAACCCTCGTGAAGTTCTGCCTGCATTTGTAAAACATCATCTGCATATTCATTCGCATTAATCGCGAAAAAGGCGACTAAAACAGACATCAAAAACACATCGGACATCGACCACTTGCCTAGTAAGCCACTAATTTTCAACAGGCCTTTGCGACGCGATGCCGATGCCGTAACAAATGACCACGTCACCAACGCCATCTTGATTAGCGGGATAACCAGACCGAACAAGCCAATTAACACACCGACTAATAAATGGCCGTTTAATAACAACTCACGCATTGTCGCGAGCAAACTGCGGGTGGATGTAAAGACTGTCAACTCACCTTCAACGCCCATATCCTGAACCAGCGACTCAACTACATCCTGTATAAAGCCCCTGCTTTGCCCTGGCTTAATCAGTAAATCAGCGCCCATCTCTATCATTTCTTTTTTATCGATTTTCGCCTCAATCGTCATTAACGGCGTCGTCAAACCGGGGAGTAAGAAAGCCAATGAAAGAACAAATAAAACTATCGGAACAAATTTTGTCATAACGTCTCACCTCTTTAAAAAACTTTTATTAGAATGATCTTAATCTTATACGTCATCAATATAAACGCATTAAATCGCTGTTACCTTCGCTTTCCATCTGACATTAATAAACGCAGCCACAATAATAAAGCCCGCGCCGAATAAAGTGCTTAAATTTGGCACTTCATCATAAAACACAAAGCCCAGTACAACGGCAAACACAACTTGCAGATAAGAAAAGCTGGTTGCCCTACCCGCCGTTTCTGTTTGCATTGATTTTGTTAAACCCCACTGTCCTACTTGAGTCGCCAAACCTATCGCTAACAAATATAACCATGCCATTCCCTCGGGCATTACAAAGTCGCTCCACAGTAACACTACGCTAATGGGTAATGACACCAAAGGAAAATACAAAATAATCACTAACGGCTCTTCGCTTTTATTTAACGAGCGCACCAAGGTATAGGCAATAGCACTACCAAAAGCACCAGCAATCGCGGCCATAACCGCCAAATCATCAAACTCAACCGTAGAGGATGAAAATATAAACGTCGGTTGCACCATCACAAGTAGGCCAACAAAACTTAACGCTATGCAAATCAAACTGCCTTGTAGCACCTTCTTTTAAAAAGAGCATGGCCAATATAACGGTAAACATTGGGTGTAAATACTGCAATACCGTCGCTTCAGCCAATGACATATGCGTGAGTGCATAAAACACACAATTAAGCGCAATAAAGCCCACCAAGCCACGCGCAAACAATAAACCTTTGCGGTTGCCTAACACGGCAATACCTAGTCGTTTAATGGCTATATAACTGATAAGCAACGACACGAGGGAACGTGCAGCCACCATTTCCAACACAGGTATACCCAACAAACCAACTTGTTTAACAAATAACGCCATAATGCTGAAAGCAAAAGCACTTAGCATCATGTAGCGGGCGCCGACAGGAATAGATAAAAAAGCGTTCATTGTTACGTGCCTTTAGCCGGTCAGATGGCCAGGCTTACTCGGGATTATAGCCATCGATACCCATCAGCTGATACAGCGACTCAAGCGGGCTTTGATCAATGCTCTATTGTTTAAATATTTGAGACAATTGCCGAATCGATTCAAGTTCGATGGTTTCGCTATCAAGCTCTAACAACAAATGCGTGGCCATTTCTTCATTACCTACATAGGCGGGTAATTCACTCAATAACGCGAGAAATTCACTTTTGTGGTTGGTATTTGAAAAAGCAGGCGCTTGGAAGAGTATTTTCATATTACAAAGTGGTTTTAATTTCTCGTTAGTAACGATATCGCTGAATAAGACCGTCGATTCTAATCTATTTAGCGTCGCTTTAGTGGCCTTAGCAAGGCCCATTAGAAATAATAAAACACTATAATACGACGTTCTAAATGCGAGGTCATTAAATGAAGATTGGCACCCCACTTTCAAACACCGCCACTAAAGTCATGCTATTAGGCTGCGGTGAATTAGGTAAAGAAGTTATTATCGCTCTGCAACGTCTAGGAGTTGAAACGATTGGCGTTGATCGTTATAAAAACGCACCCGGTCACCAAGTAGCGCACCGTGCTTATGTTATTGATATGACCGATGGTGCCGCGCTTAAAGCGTTAGTAGAAAAAGAAAAGCCTGACTACATCGTGCCAGAAATTGAAGCCATTGCTACCGATATGTTGGCAGAAATTGAGGCTGAGAAACTCGCCACGGTTATACCCACGGCTCGCGCCACACAACTCACGATGAACCGCGAAGGCATCCGTTGTTTGGCAGCAGAAGAACTTGGCATAGCCACCTCAACGTACGCTTTTGCCGAATCGTTTGATGAGCTACAAGCGGCCATTAACAACGGCATTGGCTACCCCTGTATCGTTAAACCGGTTATGTCGTCATCGGGTAAAGGGCAATCAACCATTCATAACGAAAATGACATCCAAGCCGCTTGGGACTACGCCATACAGGGCGGACGCGTTGCCACCACGCGCATTATTGTTGAGCAAATGGTCAACTTTGATTACGAAATTACCCTGCTTACTGTGCGCTCGCTTAATGCCAATGGCGACATAGAAACCAGCTACTGTGAACCCATCGGTCATATACAACAACACGGTGATTACGTAGAAAGCTGGCAGCCACAACAGATGAGCGAAACTGCGCTGACAGAAGCAAAGCACATCGCCAAACAAGTTACCGATAATTTAGGTGGCCGCGGTCTATTTGGTGTTGAGCTATTTATACAAGGTGATACCGTGCTCTTTAGCGAAGTAAGCCCGCGCCCACACGACACCGGTATGGTTACGATGGTAACCCAACAGCAAAATGAATTTGAACTACACGCTCGTGCAATATTGGGTTTACCTGTATCAACCCAACTACGCACGCCCGGTGCCAGCGCTGTTATTTACGGTGGATTAGAGAAAAAAGGCATCCAATTTAACGGCGTAGAACAGGCCCTTGCCAACCCACAGGTTGATATTCGTTTATTTGGCAAACCCGAGGCGTTTATGCGCAGACGAATGGGTGTAACACTGTGTTATGACAAGGACACAAATAACGCACGCGACACCGCCAAAAAAGCAGTCGCGCTCATAACAACCGAATAGTTATGACCGTTTACTTAGGCTTTCTCGCACGCACCAGAATTCTATCCGTGTTGTAGCGCAAACCCTCACCATAAATAGACTGGCTATGGTCATCGTTTGAGTTACCTAATAAATCAGAGGTCGCTTCAACAACAAACCCTGTTTTCTCTAACATATCTTTAATAATGCGAATTTCAATACGGTGGAATTCAACATTATCGTACCCCGCTTCACCCACATGATCGCTAATCCCAACAATACCACCCGGTTTAAGCGCCCGGTACATGCTACTAAGGTATTTTTGCACCCCGCCTTCACCTTCATGCGCTTCAACAGAGTTATACACATCATGCATATTGAACCCCCAATAGGCCACGTCAACATTACCCTCAAAAGGCATATCTTCAGCATCCACCACCATGTATCGAACATTCGGCAAACGACCGTTCACTAACCGCGCCAGCATTGATTTATGCCGTGCACCATTAATCAGCTGTAAAACAAAGTGATAATTTTGAGCATACACAACCCCCTTCTCACCCACCGCAGCAGAAAATATCTCAGTGTTATAACCAGCGCCTGTGAACATATCCAGCACCGTCATCCCTTCTTTCACACCAAAAAACTTGACCACTTCAAATGGTTTTCTACCAGGGTCTTTAATCGCATCGTATTGATCACGACCGGGGGATTTTAATTGTTGGTTGATTCGTTCTGCCATAGCTGTGTCGGCATCCGTGGCGATGCTTTGGCTAGCGGTTAACGCAAGGGTTAAAACTATTGTGCTGATGAGTAGGTTTTTCATGATGGTAACCTCCGAGAGTTTTACTTGATGATACATCAATAATGGTTTCAGGTTTTGAGTTGATAATCTCTTATGCTTCTTTAAGCTTTTTATACCTTGCGTCGTACAAAATACTTCTCCAACTCTACTAAAAATAATACCGAAGAGGCAACAACTAAGATACTAAACCATGTATTGAAACCAATGGCCGTTGTGCCGAATAAAGATTGTAAAGGTGCGAGGTACGTAAACCCCATTTGCAAGATAATAAGCACGCCAATAGCAATCAGCACGTATCGGTTGCCCGTAAATCCTGCCCAGTTAATGATTGGCGCTGTAATATAGCGAGAGTTAAAGAGGTAAAAAATTTCGAACATAACCAGTGTGTTAACCGCAACCGTCCGCCCATACTCAATGCTAACGCCCTTCCCCATCTCCCAAATGAAAAGCCCGAAGGTACCGCCCATTAGAATAATAGAAACATACGCAACGCGCCAAATAAGGTGCGACGTCAGCATCGGTTGCTGGGCATTTCGAGGTGGGCGCTGCATAACATTACGTTCCGGCGGTTCAAACGCCAACGACAGGGCCAAGGTAACAGCCGTGGCCATATTGACCCAAAGTATCTGCACCGGCGTTAAAGGCAGTTGCTCGAAACCAAGGACAATGGCAGCCAGAATCACCAGCGCCTCACCGCCATTGGTAGGCAGGATAAATAAAATCGCTTTTTTTAAATTGTCATAAACGGTACGGCCTTCTTCTACCGCGTGTACGATTGATGCGAAATCATCATCAGCTAACACCATTTCTGCGGCTTCCTTCGCCGCTTCTGTTCCGTTGTGACCCATCGCCGTGCCAACGTCCGCACGTTTTAAAGCGGGTGCATCATTAACGCCATCACCCGTCATCGCCACAATTGAACCCTGCTCTTGCATCAACTTCACTA
>JBDOOJ010000060.1:0-2030 GCA_039830885.1 Cycloclasticus sp. | reverse complement strand
AACCCTTTGTAGATGTGCTGCCAGCGGGAGCCCATCCAGATACCGGCGATGTGCGAGGCACTAATCGTTGCCAAATTGCGGTTCATCAGCCACAAGGTGGCGGTGTCGTCACGGTGTTGTCGGTGATCGATAACCTGGTTAAAGGCGCGTCTGGGCAAGCTATTCATAATATGAACATCATGTTTGGGCTGGATGAAATGTCGGGCTTGAAGCAGGTTGGTTTATACCCGTAAGCTTGGATTGATATGATTCCGCATCAGTGCCCACACCCTTACCACCAAACAAAACGCAGGCGATTAATCGAAAGAAATTCTCTGCTTGCCATACTCGTTGGTTTGGTGCTGTTTTTTTTAATTGGGCGCTTTTCGGTTAAGAATACGGATGAATACCAAGCTGAGAATGTAGCCTTGAAAGCGTCGGTTGAGCAACTTTCATCACGGAATAAGGAGCTCGTTAAGCAGCAAGATTTTGTGACTAACTCACAAAAAATCGATTTGCAAGCCCGCAATGATTCACGTCGTTCGCTCACTAAATTGTATGATGAGCTGAGCGAAGTTAAAGAACAGCTGGCTTTTTATCAGCGCGTGGTGGCGCCAGAAACTTTGGTTAAGGGCCTGTATATAAATAGTTTCGATTTAAAACGAGCCGATGAGTCAGGGCATTACCGTTACCAATTGGTCGTGGCTCAAGGTGCCAGCCAGAAGAGGGCGCTTAAAGGTCAATATATGCTGTTCGTTGTGGGTAAGCTGAAAGGTAAAAGTAAAACCTTGTCATTAAAAGATATGGCGATGGCTACCGAGCAGCGACATGCGTTTTCGTTCCGTTATTATGAAATATTATCGGGAAATATTAGCTTGCCGGATGGCTTTGAGCCTGAATACATTCGTATTAAAGTAAGCCCATCTTCTAAGAAGGCTAAAGTCGTGGAGCGACAGTGGCAATGGCGCAATTTAATTAAGGCAGATGGGTGAGTGCTATGATAGTGCACGCTTCTACGCTAAACTGTACGACCGGCTAAGCAAAAGTAACGAGGATTAAAATTATGTTTTCTGCAGATACTAAAAAGTTAAAAGAAATAAACACCACGAATGTTTCAACCATTATTGGTGAAGGTACAGTTGTTCAAGGTGACATACTTTACGCCGGTGGCCTGCACATTGACGGCAAAGTTATTGGCAACGTGTCGGCAGAAAATGCGTCTGGTGCCACTTTAACATTGAGTAAGTTGGGCGCTATTCACGGCAATGTCAATGTGCCGACAGTCGTTATTGATGGCGAAGTTCAAGGCGATGTGATGTCGTCTGATCGCGTTCAATTGATTGCTAATTCAAGAGTTACAGGGAATGTGCAGTATAATTTAATCGAGATGGAAGTAGGCGCTGAGGTCAACGGCCAATTGGTTCGCCAACAAAGTAAGGGCTCAAATGTGGCGCAAATTCCATTACAGGAAGCCGCAAAAAAAGAACTTTCTTGATTGAGAGCACACTAACAGATACAACACATAGTTAAGTTACGAGAAACAATATGACAACATTTGCTGCTAACGCAGATATTAATTTTACAGACAGCGCTGCTAAAAAAGTGGCGGAGTTAATTAAAGAAGAAGGTAATACCGAGCTTAAACTTCGGGTGTATATTTCTGGCGGTGGCTGCTCCGGGTTCCAATACGGTTTTACGTTTGATGAAACGATGGCCGATGATGATTTCGGCATTGAAAAAAATGGTGTTGTCGTGATTATTGACCCAATGAGCTATCAGTACCTTGAAAAAGCGGAAGTTGATTACAAAGAGAGCCTGCAAGGTTCACAATTTGTTATTCGAAACCCCAACGCAACCACGACGTGCGGTTGCGGTTCGTCATTTGCTGCTTAAAGCAGGATAAATAGCCCCTAAAATAACGGCCTTTTTTGCGCCCGTTACGGATGGAATATTACCCGTTTTCCCTTCCATTGTTTGCTTGGCAAGCCAGGCAAACGCAATGGCTTCTACCCAATCAGGGTCCACGCCATACAGCTTAGTTGTTTCGAGAC
>JBDOOJ010000010.1:0-24787 GCA_039830885.1 Cycloclasticus sp. | reverse complement strand
AATATATAATTTTAATTACATTGTTACAGTAGCTTTGCTAAGCAACCCTACTGATTCTAATAGTGTTCTCCTCTTCTTGGCGACTCTTTATGGGTCGCCTTTTTTTTGCTTGCTAGTTTTAACACAGGTGTTGGGTGTGCGGGTGATTATATGCTGCGCTGAACAATCAATTTGGCTACTGATATTCAGCATATGTGTGATTATTAGCCAGTTTGTTCATCATGCATTAACGCTTATAAGGTATTATTTGCTGCATGATTAAAAGACTAAGAAAACATGTGCTTGTGTCCCTGCTTGTCAGCTGCTCGGTAATCGCTCAGGCTGGAAACGTTAATATTAAACTGGCTTTTTTAACCGAAAAATTAGCAACGCAGCCTGCGCTATCGAACCTTGACCCTGTGTTAACGGATGAAGGCATTCAAGGGGCTGTATTGGGCATTAAAGACAACAACACAACAGGCAAATTTACCGGTCATACATTTCACTTGAAGCACGTGGACGTGCCTGCGGGTGGTAACGTGCTCCAATCATTCCAAAAGTTAGCGGCTGATGGTTACGAATACATTATCACAGATGTCCAATCTGCCACATTAAAGACGCTTTCAACCTCATCCAGCGCAAAGGAGGCCTTGTTGTTTAATGTGTCTGCAAGCCATAACGTTTTAAGAAATAAAAGCTGCAGTGCTAATACATTTCACCTGATTCCCAGTGATGCAATGAAGGCCGATGCCTTAGCCCAGTTCATGTTAAAAAAACGTTGGAATAAGTGGTTCCTCGTTAAAGGTACCGATGTTGATGACATGCGCTTTGCTAAAGCACTAAAGCGTTCAGCCAAGCGTTTTGGCGTTAAAATTGTGGAAGAAAAAACGTGGAAGTTTGACCACGATGCGCGCAGAACGGCGCAGGCGGATATTCCTGTGTTTACGCAAGGTTCTGACTACGATGTGTTGGTAGTGGCCGACGTTAAAGGTTTGTTTGGTGAATATTTAGCGATGAATACGTGGTTACCCCGCCCCATTATTGGTACGCAAGGGCTTGTGCCAAGAGCATGGCATCGAACACACGAACGTTGGGGGGCGGTGCAAATGCAAAATCGTTTTTATGAACAAGCAGGGCGTTGGATGAACGATGTGGATTATGCGTCGTGGTTAGCTGTTCGTGCGGTGGGTGAGGCGGTAACACGTGCAAACAGTGTGAAAGTGGCCGACATTAAAAACTTTATGCTCAGTGATGAGTTTAGCCTTGCGGGCTTCAAAGGGGTTAAATTGACGTTTAGGCATTGGAATCAACAATTAAGGCAGCCTGTCTTACTGGCAACCGCGCGTTCTATCGTATCGGTTATGCCGCATAAAGAATTTTTGCACCCACGCACATACCTCGATACGCTGGGGTATGATAGCCCCGAATCTAATTGCCAGTTTTAAGTCATGAATAAATTAAATTTAGCTCTATTATTATTTGTTTTCTCAAGCCTCAGTGTGGCCGACACCCTGTACATTACGTTGGAAAAAGACAATGCCTTGGCCGTGGTGGATGGTGAAACAGGCAAGTTGTTGAAAACAGTGCCGCTGGGTCAGCGCCCTCGTGGCGTTGCTATCAGTAAAGATCAAACGTTGCTGTATGTTGCTGCGAGTGATGACGACACGATACAAATTTTAGATATTAAGACATTGAAAGTGATTGGTGACTTGCCGGCTGGTGAGGACCCAGAATTATTCAAAATTCACCCGAATGGCCGCTTGCTGTACGTGTCGAATGAAGACGACAATATTGTTACCGTGATTGACCTACAAAAGAAAACGGCGATAGCAGAAATAGCCGTGGGTGTTGAACCGGAAGGTATTGCCATCAGTCGTGATGGAAAGTGGGTGGTGAATACCTCAGAAACCACCAATATGGTGCATTGGATAGACCCAATAAGCCAGCAAATAAAAGAAAACACCTTGGTTGATCCACGCCCAAGAGCCGCAGAGTTTTCGGTTAATAACGAATGGCTTTTTGTTACCTCAGAAATCGCAGGTTCCTTGTCTCGTTTGGATGTCGCAACCAAGAAAGTGATAGGCAAATTGCACTTTAAAATCCCCGGTGTGGATAAAGAGTTAATTCAGCCCGTGGGCGTATTGGCGCACCCGAATAATAAACTGCTGTTTGTGGCGTTGGGCCCAGCGAACAGAGTTGCTGTGGTGGATATACAAGCCATGGAAGTAACGAAGTACTTATTGGTAGGGCAGCGCGTTTGGAATTTGGCTTTCTCGCCCGATTTAAAGCGGCTTTACACCACCAATGGCGTGAGTAACGACATTTCAATTATCGATGTGGAAGACTTAAAAGTAACCAAATCAATTCGAGTGGGGCATTACCCGTGGGGTATTGCGGTTAAATAATGAGCGACTTTTCAGGTGATTCCTTAGCCGTCAAAACACTCAGTTATGCCTACGGTAATAAGGCCGCGTTACGAAATATTAATTTTTCCATTGCGCCGGGCGAATGTACCATTTTATTGGGGCCAAATGGGGCGGGTAAATCCACCCTGTTTTCATTGATTACCAATTTATATAACAGCCGTGATGGGCAGATTCTCATTAATGGCTTAAACATAAAAAAACAATCCTGTGCGGCGTTGGCGCATTTAGGCGTGGTGTTTCAGCAAACCACCTTAGACATGGATTTAAGTGTATTGCAAAACCTGCATTATCACGCCGCCTTACACGGTATGACGCGCAAACAAGCAACGCTTCGTATTGATGAAGAATTAGAACGACAAGGTATGCGTGAGCGTCAACAAGAGAAGGTTCGTCAGCTAAATGGTGGGCATCGTCGCCGTGTTGAAATAGCGCGTGCGTTATTGCACAAACCGTCTTTGTTATTGCTGGATGAACCAACGGTTGGCTTAGATGTTCCAAGCCGTAAAGGTATTGTCGAACACGTTCATGCCTTATGTGAAAACGATAATCTGTCGGTTTTATGGGCAACGCATTTGATTGATGAAATTTACCCCACAGATAAACTGATTGTGTTGCACCAAGGTGAGATTAAAGCGCAAGGTGCAGTGAGCGATGTGTGTAACGGGCATTCAGCCGATGATATTTCACAAGCATTTCAGCAATTAACACAGGTTAAAGCACCATGAGGTTGGGTCATGCGGTTATTGCTTTAAAAGGCATTATTAAACGCGAATTATGGCGTTTTTTACTGCAACGTGAGCGTTTTGTTGCAGCACTGGTTCGGCCTCTCGTCTGGTTGTTTGTATTTGCGGCGGGGTTTCGTTCCACCTTGGGCATTGCGATTATTCCACCGTATGAAACGTATATTTTGTATGAGGTGTACATTGCAGCCGGCCTTATCGGCATGATTCAATTGTTTAACGGCATGCAAAGTTCCTTATCGATGGTCTATGACCGTGAAATGGGCAGCATGAAAACGCTGTTAATTAGCCCCTTGCCTCGTTGGTTTTTGTTGATGGGTAAATTATTGGCCGGTACATCGGTATCCATTTTGCAAGCGTATGTGTTTTTAGTCATCGCATGGTTTTATGACATTCAAGCACCGCTATTAGGCTACTTCACCTTGTTTCCCGCGTTGGTGTTGTCAGGTTTAATGTTGGGAGCCTTAGGCATGTTGCTCTCGTCGTTTATCAAACAGCTAGAAAACTTTGCTGGCGTGATGAATTTTGTCATTTTCCCGATGTTTTTCATGTCCACTGCCTTGTACCCTTTGTGGAAAATTAAAGAGTCCAGTGAGTTATTGCATACCTTAGCCAGCTATAATCCATTTTCACACGCGGTTGAACTGATTCGTTTTGCCTTGTATGGCCAATTCAACCTGCATGCCTTCTTGTATACGCTGGCAGCCTTTATTATATTTATGGCCGTGGCAGTGTGGGGTTATAACCCCTCCAAAGGGATGATGGTGAAGAAGGGCGGCGGACCTAGATAAGGGCCGACTCTGTGGTAAAATCCCGCGCAAGATGACGAAAAAACTATTTATACGAACTCACGGCTGTCAGATGAATGAATATGATTCTGAAAAAATGGTCGATTTGCTCGCCGAGTCACATGGCCTGGTGTTAACGGATAACGAAAAAGAAGCCGATGTGTTGCTGCTTAATACCTGTTCAATTCGTGAAAAAGCCCAAGAGCGTGTTTTCCACCAGTTAGGCCGTTGGCGTCCGTTTAAAGAGCGTAACCCCAATGTGTTAATTGCCGTGGGTGGTTGTGTTGCCAGTCAAGAAGGCAAGGTGATTCGTAAAAGAGCGCCGTATGTTGATGTGGTGTTTGGGCCGCAAACGCTACACCGTTTACCCGCGATGCTTAACGAAGCGAAAACACGTAAAAAATTGGTCATGGATATTTCTTTCCCCGAGATTGAAAAGTTCGATAATTTACCTGAGCCACGCGCCGACGGACCCAAAGCATTCGTATCCGTAATGGAAGGTTGCAGTAAATACTGCACGTTCTGCGTGGTGCCTTATACGCGTGGCGAAGAAGTAAGCCGCCCGTTAGACGATGTGATTGCAGAAGTCTCAAGCTTGGCGTCGCAAGGTGTTCGAGAAGTGAATTTACTTGGCCAAAATGTGAATGCCTATTGCGGTGAAATGGCCGATGGCGACATTTCAGATTTTGCTTTGTTGCTGCACTACGTGGCCGCCATCGAAGGCATTGACCGCATTCGTTACACCACCTCGCACCCTAAAGAGTTCACCGATAGCCTTATTCAAGCATACGAAGATATTCCTGAATTAGTCAGCCATTTGCACCTGCCGGTACAAAGCGGCAGTAACACGGTATTAGCCAGAATGAAACGTGGGCATGAAATTGACATGTACATTGAAAAGCTAGCACGGTTGAAAAAAATCCGCCCTGACATGAGCTTCTCATCTGATTTTATCGTCGGTTTCCCGCAAGAAACCGACGAAGAGTTTGAAGAAACCATTAAATTGATTCAACAAATTGGCTTCGATTTCTCATTCAGCTTTATCTTTAGCCCTCGGCCTGGTACGCCCGCTGCTGATATGCCGGACGGCATTGATATGGCGGTTAAAAAACAGCGCTTAGAACGGTTGCAAAAAATCATCACCCAACAAACAACCGATATATCAAACAGCATGGTGGGTTCAATCCAGCGTGTTTTAGTGGAAGGTGAGTCAAAGAAAAACTCCTTACAAGTAGCCGCGAGAACAGAAAATAATCGGGTGGTTAATTTTGCAGGTCACCCTCGTTTAACTGGACAGTTTGTCAATGTGTTAATCACAGAAGCACTGCCATACTCATTAAGAGGCCGAATGGTAAAGGCAGACGAAACCAACACCAACACCAACACAAGCAAAACGTACGAGAGGCAGTCAGTTTCCTAATTGAATAAGCACGTTATAACAAAAAACATTCGCCTTAAACCGGCTGACAATAAGCGTTTAGCCAGTTTATGCGGTCAGTTTAATGATCACCTAAAACAACTAGAACAACGCTTAGCGGTGGATATTAAAAACAGAGGCGACCACTTTAGTATAGAAGGGCTTGAAGCCAATGTAATCGCTGCGGTTACTGCGCTACAGGACCTATACAAAAGCACCGACGAAGACCCATTAACACCTGAAAAGGTGCACCTACAAATGCAGGCAACTCACATGGACATTAATCAATCGGCCGAGATAGACGATTCGGCGGTGATTCACACACGAAAAAAACTCATTAAACCGCGCGGTATCAATCAGCAAGCGTATGTTAAAAGCATTTCAGTAAACGACATTGTTTTTGGCATAGGGCCAGCTGGCACAGGTAAAACCTACTTGGCAGTCGCCTGTGCGGTAGAGTCCTTAGAATCGGAAAAAGTAGCGCGAATTATTTTAGCCAGACCAGCGGTAGAAGCGGGCGAACGGTTGGGTTTTTTACCGGGTGATTTAAGTGAAAAAATAAACCCTTATCTGCGGCCCTTGTACGATGCGCTGAACGAAATGATAGGTGTTGAGCGTGTTGGACGGTTGATTGAAAAAAACATCATAGAAATAGCGCCGCTGGCTTTTATGCGAGGCCGCACCCTTAGCGATGCGTTTATTATTCTTGATGAAGCGCAAAACACCACGCCAGAGCAAATGAAAATGTTTTTAACGCGGATTGGTTTTGGTTCAACGGCTGTCATCACCGGCGATATTACGCAAATTGATTTACCTGGCCACACTGAATCTGGCTTGAAATTGATGCCTAAAATCTTAAAAAACATCCAAGGTATCAGCTTCACTCAATTCAAAGGTGTTGATGTGGTACGCCACCCCATCGTGCAAAAAATAGTATCAGCCTATGAACAACACAATAAATCGTGAGAGTGGATGTGCAAATAACGAGTGATTGTTCAGCCTTGCCAGGCAATGATGCGCTGATTAAGTGGGCAGATTTAGCGACCGAGCAGCGTAGCCAAGCTGAACTGGTTATTCGCGTGGTTGATGAAGCAGAGTCGGCAGAACTAAACGAAACATATCGCCAAAAGAAAGGTCCAACGAATGTATTAAGCTTCCCCTTTGAAATGCCGCAAGGATTACCGAGCGATGCGATAACAGACGATATTTTGGGTGACCTTGTTATTTGCGCGCCAGTGGTGGTTAAAGAAGCAAAAGAGCAAGGCAAACCCGTATTGGCACATTGGGCGCACATGGTGGTTCATGGGTGTTTACACCTCCAAGGCTACGATCATATCAACGACGATGATGCGAAAGCGATGGAAGCCATGGAAATTGATTTACTAAGCCGTATTGGCATAACTAATCCGTATGAGAATTAACGAAAAATGAGTCAGTCACAAACAAGTAAACGTGAAAATAGAACGTGGATTGAACGTTTAGGGCAAGCGCTTATGGGCGAGCCAAAAGACCGCGAAGAGTTGGTGCAACTGATGCGCGATGCTGAAAAAAGGGATTTGCTGGGTCAAGATGCGTTAGCGATGATTGAAGGTGTCTTGCAGGTATCTGAATTGCAAGTGCGCGACATTATGATTCCCCGTTCAAACATTGTCTTTATTCCCAGAGAAGCCAGTTTGGATGATATTTACCCCTTAGTGATCGATTCTGCGCACTCACGCTTTCCAGTCCAAGATGAAGAAACCTCGCAAGTGGCGGGTATTTTATTGGCAAAAGATTTGTTGAGTTACGCGGCATCAAACAAGGCGCAAAAATTTGATGTGAGGGATGTTATGCGTCACGTTATTTTTGTGCCTGAGAGTAAACGGCTAAATGTCATGTTGCACGAATTTCGGGCTAACCGTAATCACATGGCTGTTGTGATAGATGAATATGGCTCAGTAGCCGGGCTAATCACCATTGAAGACGTGTTGGAACAAATTGTCGGCGAGATTGAAGACGAACACGATTTCGAAGAAGAAGCGTTTATTCTTCAACGCAGTGAAACTGAATTTAACATCAAAGCACTAACTGAAATTGACGATTTTAATGAACGTTTCGACACGAATTATTCAGACGATGAGGTTCATACAGTAGGCGGCATGGTGGTTAGAAGTTTTGGGCATGTACCCGAACATGGTGAAACAACCCAAATTGATGGCTTTCTATTTGAAGTACTAAGAGCCGATAAGCGGCGTGTGCATTTACTTCGCATGACGATGATCAATTAGTCTACTGAAAAATAAACAGCGCATACTTGTCTCGCACAAAAATGGAACGTTTTAAGCACGTAAAACCGTTGTTGCTCGCGCTGCTATCAGGCGCTTTGCTGCCACTTGCGTTTGCTCCTTACAACCTGCCCGTTATGGCGGTTGTGTCGTTACTGTGTTTTTTATTCACACTTAAAGCATTGCCGCCCAAGCAGGCTGCAAAAGTAGGTTACGCCTTTGGCTGGGGGTATTTCGGCCACGGCGTGTATTGGGTTTACTTTAGTATTCACCATTTTGCCCATGCACCGTTATGGTTAGCGGTGATGATTATGCTGGTTATGGTCGCTATTTTAGCGCTGTATATCGGCTTGTT
Organism: Cycloclasticus sp.; assembly: GCA_039830885.1. Lineage (GTDB taxonomy): Bacteria > Pseudomonadota > Gammaproteobacteria > Methylococcales > Cycloclasticaceae > Cycloclasticus. Next base: position 16,818 of record JBDOOJ010000010.1, on the reverse strand, counting down.
TGCCTACCTATTGAACCGTTTTTTTCAGCACCAAACAGCCGTACGTTACCTGTTAGCAGTACCCAGTTTATGGATGGCATTAGAAGCGTTACGTGGCGTATTATTTACAGGGTTTCCGTGGTTATCGCTAGGCTTTAGTCAGGTGGATACTTGGCTATCAGGTTGGGCGCCCGTATTAGGTGTATTAGGCGTATCTTGGTTTGTGGTGCTAACAGCCGGCGGTATCATGTGCTTGCTTCAGTGCGCTCAACAATCACACAAAGTAATAGCAGGCGTGCTGATACTGGCATCATGGTTATTCGGATTAGGGTTGCAAAACGTAACATGGGTTGAACCAGCCGGTAGCACGATTAAAGTGGCCCTATTGCAGGGCAATATCCCACAAGAAATAAAATGGTTGCGATCTTTTCGACAAACCAACCTTGATATCTACATGGAGATGACACGGCAACAACGCAACGTCGATTTAATCGTCTGGCCAGAAACTGCCATTCCCGCTTTTTATCACGTGGTGAAAAACACCTTAATAGCTGTCTTGAGAAAAGAAGCCGAGAATTTCCAAACCGATATTGTGCTTGGTTTGCCCGTGATGCCGGATGGTACGGGTGATTACTACAACGGGTTGTACAGCGTGCGTCAATTGAACGACTTTTATCTTAAACGCCATTTGGTGCCGCTGGGTGAGTATTTACCTCTAAAGCCATTGTCGACAATTATCTTAGATTTTATGCAGATTCCCATGTCAGACTTCACCGCAGGTGGTGATCATCAGCCTTTATTGCAAGGGGCAGGGTATCCCTTCGCATCCTCCATTTGTTATGAAGATATCTTCCAGCAAACCTCCATTGATGGCCTGCCAGACGCCGCATACTTAATTAACGTCAGCAATGACACATGGTTTGGTGACACCATAGCGCCGTATCAACACCTGCAAATGGCAAGAATGCGCGCCTTAGAAAGCGGACGCTATTTGCTGCGCTCAACCAACACAGGGCTGACAGCGATTGTTGACCAACAGGGAAAAATTGTTAAGCAAGCCCCCATGTTTAAGCGTGTTGCATTAACAGGGGAGATAACGCCGTTTCAAGGTTCGACACCCTTTGTTCGAGGGGGTTGGTGGCTGATATTTGTTTTAATTACCGGTATGCTAGTGGTGAGTTTGTTAAAACGAGACAGAAGGATTGAACGATGAAAAAGGTGGTGGGGGTATTAGCGGTGCTACTCAGTTGTGCTTTTCAGGTCAGCGCAGAAACGAACACAGCAATTGATAATTGGACAATTTTTGCGCAACAAACGGGTAAGCCTGAACATCAAAAGTGGTTAGAGGCTATCTCCGACCCTAGAGCGATAACGCTAGCAAAACGTTGGAAAGAATTACGAGGGTTTGACGCATATGATGCCTTGGCTAAGTACCAAATCCCAACGGAGTTAAAGCCGGGGTTGGTGATTAATAAAAGCAATATAGGGCAGTACCCTTGGTTAAAAGACTATCTGCCTCGCGATTACATGAAGAGCTTAAATAGCGATAAGGGCTTTGTGCGGGAAATTACTATTGTGCCGACCAATACTTATTATATGAACGCAGGTGTGTTGAAGGCGACGTTGGCAATACAAGGTAAAAATTTAACGCCTACAACGGATGACAATAGCACCTTGGTAAACCCCGATGGTTCTGCAACGCTGCTGAACGATGAGACGGCGAGTGCTATTCCGTATTTAAACCCTAAAAATGGTTTGGAGTTAAACTGGTCGTTTATTGCGCATGGCGTGGGAACCGAAACATTAATTTTTGATCCGATGATTTCAAATTCTTGTGATGACAAGGGCAGTTTAGATGTTCAATACCACGGTCTTATTTGGTGGCAAAAGTTTCATGGTCGTCAAACAATTGAGCCATTGGGAAGCATAGATGATAAAGATGACTTGATAGAGGGAGGTTCTTTATTCGTTGTTTCACCGAATGATGTGAGTGGTATCGCGGCAGTCAGGCAGCGAGCTGCCCGTGGGAATAAAGCCGATGATTTTAGAATTTTTATCCCTAGTATGCGTAGAACACGAATTTTATCGGGCAACGATGCCCAAGACCCGATGTATTACGGTTTAGAAGTAACCTGGGATGATTGGCGTGCTTACTGGGCTAAAACGGATTTAAATACGTTCGAGTATAAAATGCTGGGTGAGCGGCTAATATTGTCGTCGCCAGAAACGGGCTATATTTATCGTTCAGGAGAGATGAATGAAAGCCAGTGTGCATGGAATAATATGGAAATGGAGTTGCGCCCAGTGTGGGTGTTAGAAGTGACCGATAAAATTGGTAAGTACCAGTATAAGACACGGACCATTTATATTGACCAAGAAACGTATTACGCCCAATTCCAAGAAATGTCAGATAAGCGTGGTGAGCCTTATAGAACATGGGACGATAGTCGCTCTTGGCGGCCTTTTGATGGCGATGCACAATGGGATCACATCACTATTCACAACGAATTTAATAACCGTTTAAATATTATTACGGTAACGCCAGACTGGGATGATCGTGGCGAGAAAGTAACCGAAGAATATTTTGACGTTGATCAGCTAAGGGATATGTAGTTTAGCTTTTTAATAGCGGCTTTTTAATTTCAGTTTTCTAATTGCCTAGAATCCAAAAACTTATCGTAATGGATATGATCTAAGCTGATATTTGCTTCTTCTAGTTTTACAAGAGTAGCGTCAATCATTCCCGGTGGGCCGCATAGGTAGGCGTGGCTATCAGATAGGGCAAAACCAGCCGTCTCGTCATTTATGTAGTCGGTCACTAAGCCGCGTTTTCCTGTCCAGTCAGAACCTTCTGGTTCATCGGACAAGATGGGGACGAATTTAAATGTGTTAGGCCATTGCTCTGTCAGGTTTTTCATTTCCTCTAAACAGTACAAATCTCGTTGCGCTCTAGCGCCAAATAAATAGGTAACAGGGCGGTTTATTTTATTGGCAATTGCTTCGTCTAAAATAGCCTTTAGTGGAGCCATGCCGCTGCCGCCAGCAACACCTAAAATGGGTGCTTCTGAGGTACGTAACCAAAATGCGCCACTGGGGCCGTGTAATTCAAAGGCCTCGCCTGCTCGATCTTTTTCAAACAGCCATTCAGTGTAGCTACCACCCGGTACATTACGAACGTGGAACGTAAGTGATGTTTGGCCACCTTGTACAGGTGCAGAAGCAAAGGAGTAGCTGCGATGGCGATCAAAGCCTTCAATGCCAATATCAGCAAATTGGCCAGCTGTGTAGGAGATAGCTCGATCAAGCTCTACGGTCACTTCAGCAATGTCGTGCGTCAACATGTTGGTGGCGGTAATGGTTCCGTTGTATGTTTCAAGCGCGTGATTTGGTGCGTGTGTATCGGCCTCTAATTCAATGGTAACATCAGATTTTAGTAAGGCCTGACAGGCCAAGATATAGCCGTCATCAATTTCTGCTTCGGACAAGGTGTACGAGAAATCCATAATGGCTTTAACCTCACCTTCAATTAGTTTGCAGCGGCAGTTGCCACAGGTACCCACCGTACAGTGGTAAGGGAAATTAATGCCTTCGCTTAGCGCAGTTTGTAATAGCGTATTGTTTTTGGGGACTACAAACGTCTCGCCAGTTGGGTGAATAGTGGCGGATAAAGGCCCTTTTTTAGAACCGCCAAATAGGTTGCCGAATAGTTTTTTCATAGGTAGGTAAGAAGTGGTTAAGCTTCAGCTTCGCTAAGCCAATCTGGCCAGCCTGCTTTTTTATTGGCTTCACGCGCCAGCTCTTTTTCTTCAGCCGTTGTGTGGTTAAAGTCCCAATGTTTTAAACGGGGCTTGGCAATGTATTTAAACCAGAGAGGGGGAATTAACCCTGCGGCGAAACACAAGAAGAGGCTTGGCATCTGTGGGCCATCAACCTTTGGTTTCAATTTGTAGTAGGGCGCATAAGAATCCATATGGTGATCATTATGGTTGGTGATCTCAAATGAAATAGTTCGGCTGATAGGCTTTAGGTGATTCCAGATATGCTGAGAATCATATTTTTTTCCTTCAACACGTACGAGGCCATAATGTTGATAGTAATTGAAGGCCTCAACCAACATGCGGCCGATTAGCATGCCCGCTAGGGCAATAAGCATGGCAGTTAAGCCGGCAAACCAAAAAATAACGCCAGCTAAAACGACAACCTGCATAATTGCATTCATAATCCGACCGGTTGGCGCGAGTAGTGAACGTTTTGTTTGTTTGCAGCGCATAGCTTCCATTTCAAAAAAGTCTTTTAGACTGCCATAGATCGCCACGGGTATAAATTTGTAAACCGAATAACCACGCGGGCAGGTGTCTGAATCCTTAGCCGTGCCTAAGTGAATATGGTGTGTGTGAACGTGAGCCACATCGCGCGTTGGGTCGAAATAAAACGTACCTAAAAGCGTTGCAACTAATCGCCCCATCGGGTTCCTACGGTGCATCAGTTCGTGGGTTACAGGTAACGTTGGCACGGCGCTTAGCCAGCCCAATGAAAAGGCTGCGCCAAGTAATAGTACTGCCGGAGTTGCTTGGCCAGATTGCTGTTCTAACATCATCCAATAGGTGAATGTTCCATACAGGCCAATCATTAAGAATAGGTGGAGGTACAACGGTAGTTCGGCAAGCCATTCAATTGAAGCATCATGCTGTTTGTAATCAGCAGGCGCGATAATATCAATTAGCAACAAGGGAACAAAAGTAAGTAAGCCTAACCAGACGTAAGCTCCACCAAGGACAAAGCCAACAATGCCAGTAATAACGATGACGGCGCCTAGGTAATATCTCAAATAATTCATATGTTGCTTTGTAATGTTTTGGTTTTAGTTAAGGAAATCATACTTAATTATAGGAGGATAGGAGGATACCCTATGAGACATGTCATTTTTTCTTTAGTTCGGCATATAAGCTTTTAAATTCTTCGGTCACTTTGTGAGTGGGCGCGTATTGAATCATCGGCTGGCAAGCGCTGTGCGATTCTCTTATTTTTACCGACGGGGATATTTTTGTTTTAAACAGTTTAAGATTGTCGTCGAGCAGTTCATTAACCAGTTGTGCTGGGAGTTTAGCCCGGTTTTGAAATTGGTTAACAACAATGCCTTCAATTTCTAGATTAGGGTTATGGTCAGCTTTAACTTCCTCTACTGTTTCAAGTAATGAATATAAGGCTTGTTTGGAGAAAATGTCGCAATCAAACGGTATAATGCAATTATCTGCGGCGATAAGTGCTGATAGTGTGTAAAAATTTAAAGCAGGCGGCGTGTCGATAAAGATATTATCAAAGCCTTCAATAGCATCTAAAGCTTCCTTCAATTTATAGATTTTATAACGTGATTCAAGCTTCGCGTGCAAATTATCCATGTCTGGGTGTGAGGGCATCACGTATAAATTTGGCACCTCGGTTTCGTAAATGAATTCACTGAAATCTTTGGGGAATAAGCTAACGCTGAGCGTGCTGGCATAAAAATCGGCCAACGTAGAATCTAGCTCATCCGTTCTATAGCCTAATAAATAGTGTGTTGAATTACCTTGCGTGTCCAAATCAACCACGAGTGTTGTTTTGCCTTTCGACGCGCTAATGGCGGCTAAATTACAGGTGATGGTCGATTTGCCAACGCCGCCTTTTTTATTAAAAATAACTCGATTCATGTGTTACTTGCCTTTTTACTGTGACGTTTAAATTCTGTTTTATGACATTTAGGGCATGGTGGTATATGCCCCGTTTTCTTGAAGTTCAAGGTTTGTTCACAAGCCACGCATTCCAGCGTGCCCGGGCCGGTGACTTCGCCGGAGTGATATAACTGGGCTTTAATGGCATCTAAACTGAGTTTGTCCCATTGCAACTTAGTGTTGTCTGCCACTAAGTTCAGCCAATCACCTATTTTACCTTCTATTAAGGTGGATTCAAACGATAACCATTCAGAAAACTCTTCTTGAGTCTCTTGTAAGTATGCAGAAATATCGTCAATGTCCCTTTTTAAATAGCCGCTTACTTTGTTGGCTTCTTCGCGCGTTAGCTCGCCGAGTTCAACTGCTTTTTCCTTAGCTTGCTGTAGGTTCTGGTCGATGGTTGGAATAGCTAGCTTTTCTGCTTTTTCCACAGTGTCGTGAAGTCGCTCCATCATAGCGTCGTAGGCATGCAGTAGTTTGTCTTGAATAGGGTTATTCATAAAGCCTCCTAGTGTAATATCGCTTTCGATTTAAGGGTAGCTAAGGTATTCTACCCACCTGTTTAATAGTGTGTCCGACGGTAAAAAAATGCAAGAAGAATATCAACCTTCTCTTATCGAAAAGAGTGTTCAAGAAAAATGGCAAGCGACTGGTGCGTTTGAAGTAACCGAAGATTCCGAGAAGGAAAAGTATTATTGCCTATCGATGTTTCCGTACCCAAGTGGGCGTTTGCATATGGGCCATGTGCGTAATTACACGATTGGTGATGTGATTAGTCGTTACCAGCGTATGAAAGGTAAAAACGTGATGCAACCAATGGGTTGGGACGCGTTTGGTTTGCCAGCAGAAAATGCAGCGATGAAGCATGGCGTTCACCCCGGTGGTTGGACAGCCGATAACATTGATTATATGCGTGACCAACTCAAGCAATTGGGTTTTGGTTATGACTGGAAGCGTGAATTAGCGACTTGTAATGATGATTATTATCGTTGGGAACAATGGTTTTTTACCCGCCTGTTTGAAAAAGATTTGGTGTACAAAAAAACCGCGCCTCTCAATTGGTGTCCCGATTGTAATACCGTGTTGGCAAACGAACAGGTGATTGACGGTTGTTGCTGGCGTTGTGATAACGAAGTTGAAAAACGCGAAATTTCTCAGTGGTTTATGCGTATTACTAATTATGCAGACGAATTGCTCAGCTCACTAAAAGAACTAGAGGGTTGGCCAGAGCAAGTACGTGTTATGCAGCAAAACTGGATAGGCCGTTCTGAAGGTGTGGAGTTGTCGTTTGATATTGCTGGTGGCGAACCGCTATCGGTATACACCACGCGACCAGACACGTTAATGGGCGTGACCTATGTGGCGGTAGCCGCAGAACATCCGCTAGCTATTCAAGCCGCGCAAAACAACGAAGCTATTGCAGCCTTTTTGGATGAATGTAAAACCATGGAAACATCGGAAGCTGCGATGGAAACCATGGAGAAAAAAGGCGTTGATTCAGGCATTAAAGCAATCCACCCAATAACGGGCGAAGAAGTACCCGTTTGGATAGCCAATTTCGTATTAATGCATTACGGCACAGGCGCGGTGATGTCTGTACCAGCACACGACCAACGAGATTATGAATTCGCGACGAAATACGGTTTAGCTATTAAGCAGGTGATTACCTCGGCTAACGATGAAATAAATATCGCTGAACGAGCCTACACGGGCAAAGGCACGCTGATTAATTCAGTTGAATTTGATGGTCTTGATTTCCAACAAGCATTTAACGCCATTGCCGATGCGTTAAGTGCAAAAAATAAAGGCGAGAAAAAAGTTAATTATCGCCTGCGTGATTGGGGTATTTCACGCCAACGCTATTGGGGTACGCCGGTTCCTGTCGTGTATTGCGATAGTTGTGGAACAGTACCCGTGCCGGATGATCAATTGCCGGTTATCTTGCCTAAAGATGTCTCGTTAGAAGGTGTGGGCTCACCGTTAGCAAGGCATGAAGAGTTTGTTAACACGAGCTGCCCAACGTGTGGTGGCGATGCTAAAAGAGAAACCGATACCTTTGATACGTTTATGGAATCATCGTGGTATTTTGCACGGTATTGCTGCGCTGATAACGACGAAGCGATGTTGGATGAGCGAGTGAATTATTGGTTGCCGGTTGACCAATACGTCGGCGGCATAGAGCACGCGATTTTACATTTATTGTACTCGCGCTTTTATACAAAATTATTACGCGATATGGGCTTGTTGACGTGTGATGAGCCGTTTAAAAACTTGCTAACACAAGGCATGGTGTTGAAAGACGGCACGAAAATGTCTAAGTCAAAAGGCAATACGGTTGACCCGCAGGGTCTGATTGAAAAATATGGTGCAGACACGGTGCGTTTATTCACCATGTTCGCTGCGCCACCAGAGCAATCGTTGGAATGGTCTGATAGCTCGGTAGAAGGCTCATTTAGGTTCTTACGTCGCGTATGGCGACAAGTTAAAGACCATGTTGATGGTGGTTTAGTAACGAGTTATGCAGTCGGTGATTTGTCGAATGATGAGAAGGTGTTGCGTAGGCAAATTCATGAAACTTTGAGTAAGGTGAGCGATGATTACGGTCGTCGTTTAACGTTTAACACCGCCATTGCTGCGAATATGGAACTGCTTAACGCGGTGGCCAAGTTTAAGGCTGACACGGAGGCAGCAAAAGGCCTACGTCAAGAATGTTTAGAAAGCATTGTGTTGATGCTGTCACCGATAACACCGCACGTTTGTGATGAACTTTGGAAGGCTTTAGGGCATGACGATGAGTTGGTACAAGCCGCCTGGCCAACTTTTGATGCATCAGCATTAGTGCTGGATGAAGTGCAAATGGTGATACAGGTTAATGGTAAGCTACGAGGTAAAATAACCGTTGCTGCTGATGCCGATAAAGAAAGCATAGAAAAAATGGCACTATCAGAGGAGAATGTCGTTAAATATATTGACGACAAGCCGGTACGAAAGGTTATTGTTGTTCCTAAAAAGTTGGTTAGCATTGTTATTTAACGGATATCACCTATGAAAACTCAATCGAAATCTTTTGCTGTGCTGCGTGCAGCGATACTTCTTTGTTTATTAACGGCAATGCTGACAGCTTGTGGTTTTAAATTACGCGGCTCATTCCAATTACCTGAGGCGTTACAAAAAATTTATGTGGTGGGCTCTCAAGGTGATTTAGTCAAAGATTTGAACGATATGTTGGCGTTTTCTGCGGAAGTGGTGAGTAATCGAGCGGATGCAGATGCGATTTTAACTATCAATAAAGAAGAGTCCGAGAACAGAACATTGAGTGTGGATTCTCGAGGTAAAGTGCGTGAGTCTGAGATGAGTTATTCAGTGCTCTACAGCTTAGCTTTGGCTAATGGCGATGTATTGCTGGATAAAGAAGCATTGTTATTAGTACGTGATTTCATCAATGATGAAAATGACATCATTGGGCGAACCAATGAGTCGGCTGTTATCGCTCGAGATTTAAAACGCGATGCGGCACAACAAATTCTAAGACGGATTCAAGCCTTAAACGTCGACAATTAATATCACGCTTCTACGCTATATTGGTTTCTTAAGCAGACTGACATGCAGCTAGACGTTAATAAATTGTCTTTTTCGGTGGATAAAGGCTTGGCTGCCGTTTATTTGATTACGGGTGATGAGCCGCTTCAACAAGGTGAAGCCGTTGATTTAATTCGCAAAAAAGCGCGTTCAGATGGCTTTCTTAACCGTGAAGTACTGCATGTGGACGGCCGCTTTGATTGGAATCAATTATTGGGTGCGTGCCTAACGCAGTCGTTATTTGCAGAAAAAAACCTGATTGAATTAAATTTACCTACCGGAAAACCAGGCAGAGATGGCTCGCAAGCGATAGAGAAGGTGATTAGCGATTTATCGGCAGATAATGTTTTGATCATCATTGCGGGTAAATTGGACAAGGCATCCAAAAACACCAAGTGGTTCAAATCCGTCGATAAATACGGTGTTGTTGTTCAAGTTTGGCCGTTGTTTGAAAATCAATTATACGGCTGGTTGAAGCAGCGCTTAAATCGTAAAGGTATGACAGCCGATCAGCAAAGCATAAAATTGTTGGCGGACAGCGTTGAAGGTAATTTGCTGGCGGGGGTTCAAGAAATTGAAAAGTTGCATGCCATTCATGGCGCCGTGCAGTTGTCTGCCAGTGATATTGTTAACGCCGTAGCAGACAATGCGCGTTACGACGTGTTTAAGCTGACCGACAGTTTGTTAGCTGGAAATTCAGTAAGAACGGTTCAAGTGTTAAAAGGTCTGTTGGGTGAAAAGTTAGCAGCGCCAGTGATTTTATGGGCGCTAATGCGTGAGCTACGGATAATGGCTGGGCTAAGCTTTGAAAAGTCCAGCACGGGACGAACAGCCGGAACCTTTAAAAAGTACCGTGTGTGGGATTCGAAACAAAGCCAGTATATGCGGGCGCTTTCACGCGGGAGTGTGGGTCAGTGGCAAGGTTTAATTCAGGCTTGCGCTAAAGCGGAGCGTTTGACAAAAGGTGTTGAAATGGGCGATGAATGGTTGCTTATTGAGCAAATTTGTTTGGCTTTTTGCGAACCAAAACGGCTTAAACAGTACGGTTTAATCGCGGTATAATTTAATGAAACATCAAGACGGTAATTGGGTAATAAAATGAGTGAATTAATTGACTATATGCAACAGTTGGGCAAACGCGCAAAAGCGGCTGCTCGGGTGATTGCAAATGCGGATACGGGCATTAAAAACAATGCATTAACGGCTATTGCAGATGAAATAGAAGCGCAACAAGTCGCTATTCTAAAAGCCAATGCATTGGATATGGCAACAGGTGCTAAGAATGGGCTTGATGATGCGTTACTAGACCGTTTAGAACTGAATGAAGAACGTGTGGCTGGTATGGCAGAAGGTTTAAGACAGATTGTTGCGTTACCTGACCCTGCTGGAGAAATCAGTCAAATAAATTCGCGTCCTTCGGGCATTAAAGTAGGCCAAATGCGGGTGCCTTTGGGCGTTATTGGTATTATTTATGAGTCACGCCCTAATGTGACGGCGGATGCAGCCGCCTTGTGCTTGAAATCTGGCAATGCCAGTATTTTACGTGGAGGCTCTGAAGCGAAACATTCAAACTTGGCTATTGCAGCGTGCATTAGCAAAGGTCTGAAAGATGCCGGTTTGCCATCAGACATTGTACAGGTGATAGAGACAACAGATCGCAATGCAGTCGGTGAACTGATTCGTATGGAAGGCACGGTTGATGTGATTATTCCACGAGGCGGTAAGGGGCTTATTGAGCGTATTACTAAAGAAGCCCGTGTGCCAGTCATCAAACATTTGCACGGTGTGTGCCATGTTTATATTGACGATAAAGCCGACAAAGAAATGGCTAAGTCCATTGCTTTTAACGCTAAAACACAACGCTATGGCACCTGTAATACGATGGAAACTTTATTGGTTGCCGAAGCGGTTGCCGCTGAATTTTTGCCTGAACTGGAAGCGTTGTATCGTTCAGAAAATGTTGAATTGCGTGGTTGCGTTAAAACCTGCGACATTTTACCTGCTTGCGTTAAAGCGGTTGATGCCGATTGGGATGAAGAGTACTTAGCGCCCATTTTATCGATTCGAGTGGTGGCAGATATGGACGCAGCAATGGACCATATTCACCGGCATAGCTCGGGGCATACAGAAGCCATCGTGACAGATGATTACTCAAGAGCCATGCGTTTTTTACGCGAGGTCGATTCCAGTTCCGTTATGGTGAATGCATCCACGCGTTTTGCAGATGGTTTTGAATATGGCTTGGGCGGTGAAATTGGTATCAGTACCAATAAATTACATGCGCGTGGGCCGGTTGGCCTGGTGGGCTTAACAACGCAAAAGTACATCGTGTTAGGTGATGGGCATATTCGCCAATAAGTTTGTTCAACGGCATAAAATATTAAGTATTTAGGGTAATGAATACTGAGTGTATAGGTTTGTATGGGGGAACCTTTGATCCTATACATTTAGGCCATTTGACCGCGGCCAGTGATGTCCAACATGCGCTTGCTTTGGATGAAGTGCGGATGGTGTTGTCGGCTAACCCACCTCATCGAACTGCCCCTGTTCTGAGAGCTGATGAGCGCTTTTCTTTGTTGGATGTGTCGCTTAAAACATTCCCTTATTTGCATGCTGATGATTGCGAAATGAGGCGAGATGGCCCCAGTTATATGGTTGATACGTTACGCGATTACCGTGAATTAAAGCCTGACGCCTCTTTGTTACTGATATTGGGCATGGAGGCTTTTAATGGTTTGATGTCGTGGCATCAATGGCAAGATATTATTGGCTTGGCGCACATTGTGGTGACAGACCGCGCCGGATTCAGTAATGAGATGGTGTCGGCTATGAAACAGCATGTTGCATCGCATATAACAGACGATAAGTCCCAGCTAAAGCAGTTAACACATGGTAAAATATTCTATCAGCCTGTGTCGGCTCCGAATATTTCGGCGACACAACTTAGGCAGCGAATAAAAGATAAACAGTCGGTAGAGAAATGGCTTGTTGGGGATTGTTGGAAGATGATTCAGCAACAGGGCTTTTATACGGCGTAAATATGGATAAGGTATTAGAAAATGAGTGAACAGTTATTAGCAAAAGTGACTGAGGTTCTTGATGAAAGAAAAGGCCAACAAATAGAAGTGATTGATGTCAGGGGTAAATGCTCCTTTACCAATCATATAGTGATTGTGACGGGTACATCAAGCCGACATGTTAAATCACTGGGCAATGAAGTGGCGATGGAAGCTAAGAGAAATGGCTTAATACCCTTGGGCGTTGAAGGAATGAATGCCGGCGAGTGGGTGTTGGTCGATTTAGGTGATACGGTTGTACATGTTATGCAGCCGAAAATTAGAGAATTCTATCAATTGGAAAAATTGTGGATGGTTGATGCTGAAGTTGAAGCTTAGTGTTTGAACCAGTTCATTGTTTGTTCATTTAAGTAGTTTAAGATATAAAAGACTAAGTGCGGTACAACGTTCACGTAACTAAAATTTCAAAGTCAATACAGGGAGAATGAAATGAATAGAAAAAGTTTAACAACGGGCATAACAGCAGGGCTTATTTTTACGTTAGCAGGCTGTACAACCATTAATCCATACACTGACGAACAACAAACCAGTAATGCAGCGAAAGGTGCGGGTGCGGGTGCCATTGCAGGTGCCATTATTGGTGCTATGAGAGGCGATAGAAAAACAGCTTTAAAAGGTGCTTTGATAGGTGCAGCGGCTGGTGGCGGTGTTGGTTATTACATGGATGTTCAAGAGTCTAAATTGCGCCAACGATTAAGAGGAACCGGTGTTAGTGTCAGCCGTGTGGGAAATAACTTGGTGCTTAATATGCCAGGCAATGTAACGTTTAGAACAGACAGTACGAGTATCAATGCTGGTTTTTATCAAGTATTAGATTCTGTTGCTATTATATTGAAAGAGTACACCGATACAACGGTAACAGTTGTTGGCCATACGGACAGTGTTGGAAGTGCGTCGTATAACCAGCTCTTATCTCAGCAGCGCGCACAAAGCGTGGCAAGTTACCTCGGCTCACAAGGCGTTCAAGGACAACGCTTTAATGTTATTGGGCAGGGCGAGCAAAGCCCGGTTGCTAGTAACTCAACACGAGAAGGGCGTGCACAAAATAGGCGTGTAGAAATCACATTGACACCGCTTAATGTTCGGTAACAGCGCTATCAATTGATGCATTCAAAAGCGGCTCATTTGAGCCGTTTTTTTATTATGTTGAATCAGGTTTTTAACGACAAAGCATGAATACTATTAATCATTATGAAGCTTAAAATTTTAGCCGTCGGTCAAAAAATGCCTGCATGGGTAACAACGGGTTACCAAGAATATGCCAAGCGTATGCCCCATGAGTGTTCATTAGAGGTGATGGAAATTGCACCGGCTAAAAGAACCAAGCAAAGTAACATTGCTAAAATTGTTGACAACGAAGGCGATCGAATCCTAGCAGTAATCAAGGACACGGATTACGTGGTGGCACTGGAGGTTAAAGGCAAGCAATGGTCAACCGAAGGGCTGGCGAATAAGCTTTCTGCGTGGCAAGGCATTCATACGCATATTATATTTGTCATTGGCGGGCCAGATGGACTGTCGGACAAGTGTTTGAAACGCGCTGACGAACAATGGTGTTTGTCGCCATTAACGTTTCCGCACCCGTTGGTGAGGGTGATTCTAGCTGAGCAACTATACCGAGGCTGGAGCTTAATGAACAACCACCCTTACCACCGAGAATAAGTATGAAAATAATCTTAGCATCGGCATCACCCCGACGTGCACAGCTACTTAAACAGATAGGCGTTGCGTTTGATATTAAAGCTGTAGACATTGATGAAACACCTCTTAATGATGAAATAGCTGAAGATTATGTGCTGCGGCTTGCAATTGAAAAAGCTCAAGCCGCGAAAATTTTCTTTGCTAACAGTGATGTGCTGATTATCGGCTCAGATACTTCCGTGGTAGTGGATGGTGAGATTCTAGGAAAGCCAACGGATAAGCAACATGCGTTGGCTATGTTGCAAAAATTATCGGGTCGCACACATAAGGTGCTAACGTCAGTGGCAATGTTAGGGCAGACTACATCGAGCTTTCTTAGTACCAGTCAGGTGACGTTTGAGGCTTTAAGTAGCGACGATTTGGAGTGGTATTGGGCGACGGGCGAGCCAATAGGTAAGGCCGGTTCTTATGCTGTACAGGGTAAGGCGGCGATGTTTATATCGCATCTTGAAGGCAGCTTTTCTGGCGTTATGGGGCTGCCCTTGTACGAAACAGCCCAGCTGTTAAAACAGCATGGGCTAAAATTGAAATAAAGCTTATTTTTTTATCGCTAAATTATTGGCTTCATTTTTAATGGCTAAGTCTTTGCCAATGGGCGTGAAGCTTTGTGTGATGCCGTCTTGACATTCAACAGCGGTGCTAACGCCAGCATAGATAGTAATGGATTTTACACCGTCATTATTTTTGCATTTTTCATTGGCTAATTTAATATCGACATCATCAATAGATTGGTAAAAGCAGCCTTGTAATAAGAGTAAAATCGCAGCAGTAAAAAGTGTTTTCATAGTAAGGTAGTGGACGTATTTAATAAGCGTTAATACCCAATGGGCATCTGTGTCATGGAGCTGACAAAAGGACTCAGCTAGATTCAGCTTTATCATAACGAAATAACGGGAAATTTGGAAATAGAATGAGCGATGAAATTCTACTCAATATAACGCCACCTGAAACACGCGTCGCGGTTCTTGAAAACGGGGTGCTACAAGAATTGATTGTGGAGCGGCAACGTAAGCGCGATATTGTCGGTAATTTATACCGAGGAGAAGTATCCCGTGTGATGCCGGGAATTCAAGCCGCCTTTATTGATATTGGACTAGGCCGAGCTGGTTTTTTACATGCATCTGATGTGCTGATTAATGGCGAAACACCGTGTGATGAAAAAGGCATTGAACGTTTCTTACATCAAGGCCAAAAAATTGTTGTGCAAATTCTCAAAGCCCCTATTGGTACTAAAGGGCCGCGTTTGACGATGAGTTTATCTATTCCGTCACGTTACCAAGTTTTTTTGCCGTATTCGGAAAAACTAGCGCTGTCTCAACAGCTAGAAAATGAAGACGAACGTGAGCGTTTGATTGCGTGTATGGAGGTGTTTAAGGCGCAAGGTTATAACGGCGGCTACATAGCTAGAACAGCGGCCGAAGGCATTGATGACGATAGTATACGTGCGGACATGTTGTTTCTTAATAAACTTTGGGATGTTATTGAACGGCAAATCAAAGAGGTTGAGTTAGGGTTGATATACGAAGATTTGCCGTTAGCACTGCGTATTCTTCGTGACTGGTATCAGTCGTCGGTAACGAAAATAGTGATTGATTCCAAAAGTAACTTTGACCGAATGGCGGAGTTTGCGGTTACATTTATGCCTGAAGTTGAATCAATACTAGAGCTGTATAAAGGTGAGCGACCGTTATTTGATATTTACAATATTGAAAATGAAATTAAGGCTGCTTTAGAAAGGCAGGTGTCATTAAAGTCGGGTGGACATTTGGTGTTTGACCAAACGGAAGCGATGACAACCGTGGATGTGAATACGGGCAGTTACCTTGGTCGAAGCAATCAAGAGCAAACTATTTTTAAAACGAACATGGAAGCCGCTCAAGCAACGGCACGTCAATTACGTCTGCGAAATTTGGGCGGTATTATCATCGTTGATTTTATTGACATGCACAATGAAGCGCATAAAGCAGCGGTGTTGAATGCGCTTGAAAAAGCGATGAATAAGGACCATGCGAAATACAGCATCAGCAACGTATCTGAACTGGGTTTAGTTGAAATGACGCGTAAACGCACGCGTGAAAGTTTAGAGCGGGTGATGTGTGAGCCGTGCGGAGCTTGCCAAGGTTCGGGCACAGTACGAACGCCTGAAACTACCTGTTATGAAATCTTCCGTGAAATCATGCGCGATGCGAGGCAATATGAAGCCAAAGAGTTATTGGTTTTAGCGTCCAATGAAGTTGTTGAGATGTTGCTGGATGAAGAGTCTACGACGTTGGCAGATTTAGAGGCATTTGTGGGTACGCACATTAAATTTAGAGCCGAAAACGAGTATAGCCAGGAACAGTATGATGTTATTTTGGTGTAGGTCTCAAGGGCATTAATGATGAGTAAGGTACGACTATTTGGGCATTCTGTGCTGTGGATTTTCACAGTTAGCATGGTGGTGCTTGCTTTAGTACTGATGGCAGCAAGGTTTGTTGCCACGCAAGTGCCTAGTTATAAACATGATTTAGAAGTTTTTTTAAGCGAGGAAACTGGTGCCGATATCACTGTCGATGGTTTGTCTGCGTCAATGAATGGCTTTCAGCCACAAATTAGCCTATTAGGGGTAACACTTGGGGAACGAAGCAACCCCGCGCAAGCCATACACGTGGGTGAAATACGATTGTCCTTCAATCCCCTAAGTTTTATTAAGGGGCGTATAAACCCGAACAAAATAACCATCCTAAAGACGGATATATCAATCAAGCGATTTGCAGATGGGCACCTGTCTATTT